>CAYZYD010000402.1:0-4457 GCA_964482505.1 uncultured Planctomycetia bacterium
AAGTGATGACCAAAGCGGAACTCGCCGAGTTGCGGTACGGCGCCGCTGCCGCCCGCCCTCTGCGGATCGCACTCGCTATCCTCCACACCTTCTTTACCAATACGCTGACTCTCTGCTGGGTTCTCGTCGCGGCGAAGAAGATCCTCGCAACGCTCTTCGACTTTGACCCCGTCTACGCGCTCACGCTCGCTTGCCTCCTCGCGATCACCTACTCGCTACTCGCGGGTTTCTGGGGCGTTGTCATCACCGATCTGTTTCAATTTGCGATCTCGATGGTGGGCGCGATCAGCCTTGCGGTGATCGTCTGGGACCAAGTCGGAGGACTTGCCGGGATCAGCGCCGCTTTACCGGCTTCGGAACTCGATCAGACACTCGCCCTCTTCCCTCCGAGCGAGACCGCTGCCGCTGGGTCGAGCGGCTTTTGGACCACACCGATCGCGGCCGTGGCGGTGTACCTCGGCGTCGCCTGGTGGGCAGCCGAGACCATCGACGGAGGCACTCTCGGAGTCCAGCGGGTCAGTGCGAGCCGAGACGAGCGCCAGGGAGTGCTCGCCTACCTTTGGTACGTCGTCGCCCACTTTGCGCTCCGACCCTGGCCCTGGCTCCTCGTCGGAATCGCCTCTCTCGTGGTCTTACCCCCACTTTCGCTCAAGTCGCCGGTCGAGGGGCGAGTCTCTCAAGTCGAACCGGCCGCGATTGTCATCGAGACCGAGAAGGGTGAGATTCGCGTCCCAAAATCGGTTCCGAATCAGAGTGACGATTGGCGTCTGACAATCGATACCGTCGCGCCACAAGACGAAGTCGAGGCGGGAAGTGTCATCGCTAAGAGTGACCCGGAGCGTGCCTATGTAGTGCTACTCAAGCGGGTCTTGCCGGCGGGACTACTCGGGCTCGTCATCGCCTCTTTGCTCGCCGCGTTCATGTCGACGATCGACACCCACGTCAATTTGGCCTCGTCGTTTTTTATGAACGACCTCTTTCGACGCTATCTCTTTCCAGACGCGTCGGAACGACTTTGCGTCGGGGTCGCTCGGGGCATCGGCGCTGTCGTGATGCTGATCGCGGCGCTGCTCGCGCTTTACGCCGATTCGATCGGCGATCTCTTCAAACTCTTCCTCGCTCTGCTTTCCGGCGTCGGCCCGGTTTATTTGCTTCGCTGGTTTTGGTGGAGGATCACCGCGATCACGGAGATTACCGCGATGGTGACATCGGTCACGGTGACCATGCTTTCCACTTGGCTTCCGCTCGACTATTCGTTTCTCGGGCCACTCGCACCCGACGGAACTCTCAGCCATGAAGGTCGTCTTGTCTTGGTTGTCACTCTGTCGACGACGACCGCGCTTGCACTCATGTTCATCCGGCGTCCTCCGTCTCCCAAGGACCTCGTCGATTTCTATCGTCGGGTTCGTCCGGCGGGAGCTTGGGGGCCGGTGCGTCGACTCGCGCCCGAGGTTGTTTGCGACTTCTCGCCGGGGCGCGCGTTTGAAGGCATCGTCAGCGGCCTCGCGCTGATCTTTGGTGCTCTCTTTCTCACTGGCTCGCTGCTCGTGGGCCAGCCCCAAAGCTCCACGGGTCCGTTGATTGTGACCGCGCTCGGGGTGATCGGTCTCCTCTTGAGCCTCAGACGACTCAAGCCTCCGGCTCCTTCGGAGTTCGGCCAAGGCTCGCACAGCGTAGAAACGACTCGCGATGGATGAACTCAGTCTGGTCCCCCGCCCCCAGCGGCTTGAGCTGGGGCAAAACCGAACTCGCTGGCTCCACCTCGAACCGAAGGACGCGAGCGCCCACGAAATCACCCACCTTCTCGACTCAACTGACGACGAGGGAGAGCGACGGCGGCTCACCGTCTGCGAAGATCCGAATCGCGCCGTCGGGGGTTACTCTCTCAAACTCCAAAGCGACTCGGTCGTCGTGAGTGCGGCGGGACAGCCGGGGATCATCGCGGTAGCCAGCACGCTTCGGCAGCTCGAGTTGCTGACCCGGAGAGATCCCGAACTCAGGGAGAACTTTCCTGAACTTCTCATCGAGGACGCACCCCGTTTTGAGTGGCGTGGACTCCATCTCGACGTCAGTCGTCACTTCTTCCCCAAGGCGACGGTCGAGAAGATGATCGACCTCTGCCATCTGCACAAACTCAACCGCTTTCATTGGCACTTAACCGATGACCACGGTTGGCGGCTCGAGAGCGAGCGTTATCCCAAGCTGACCGATATCGGCGCCTGGCGAGGTGACCCCGCCTACGGCGGCTTTTATACGAAGCCCGAAGTTCGCGAGGTGATCGAATACGCTCGAGTTCGAGGAGTCATGGTCGTCCCCGAAATCGATATCCCCGGCCACTGCCGAGCCGCGCTCGCCGCCTACCCCGAACTTTCGTGTCACGGTGGTCCCTTTGTCTTGCCAGAAGAGGCACTCTCGACCGAAGACGCCTTCTGTGTCGGACGCGATACGACGATTCAATTTCTCGAGACGATCTTTGACGAACTCATCGATCTCTTCCCGAGTCCATGGATCCATCTCGGCGCCGACGAATGTCCGCTCGAGGGCTGGTCGCGCTGCCCGCACTGTCAAGAGCGAAGACGCAGTCTGGGATTGGATTCGGATCGAGCTCTCGAGAGTTGGGTTGTCTCCCAAGTCGCGCGCGTGATCGCGAGTCGCGGGCGGACCGTCGTCGGTTGGGACGAGATCGTCGAAGGAGACTTGCCCGCCGGAGCGGTAGTGATGTCTTGGCGAGGAGAGCAGGGTGGGATCGACGCGGTCCGGCGGGGGCACGACGCGGTGATGACGCCGACGAGCCACTGCTACTTTGACTACAAGCAGAAGGACGACCCCGACGAACTCGGGCGGCTCGGCGTCATCCCGCTCGAACGTATCGTCGACTACGACCCGTTGCCCTCAGCCCTGACCCCGATCGAGGTGCCACGGATTCTCGGCACTCAAGCCAATGTCTGGACCGAGGGCATCAAGACCCCCCAAGAGCTCGAATATATGGTGATCCCGAGAATCTGCGCACTGAGCGAAGCGGCCTGGACCCAACCCCAACGGCGAGATTCGCACTCGTTGAGGACACGGCTCGCAAAGCACGTCGAGTCCCTTGCCGAGCTCGGTTATGAGTACCGCCCGCTCTCGAGCTGAACCCGCGCCGCGCGAAATAGGTCAGCCCAGGGCGGCATTGTCACCGCCGCGAGGTCGTTAAAATAAGCGGCAAGCGCTTCGCCCCCAAGCGAACCGAGCAGTCGCTGGTGTTGTTTCAACGCGGCGGCGATGGTGACGAAGAGGAGAAGACACGCCTCGACTCGTCCTGCGTACTCGTCGACTTTCATCCCCTCCTTGGCCCGCTGACGCAATGCTTCAAGATCCTCAAGCGAGTGGGATTGGCTCAAAAGCTCTTCGATCGGACGACGGCGCTCGGGAAAGAGCTGCCGCGCCGCCCGTTCAAACAGATCGCTCGCGCCCTCGCGGGTGAGCTCTTCGAGAAGGTGATCGGGTAGGTCGATTCGCTCTTCAACTCGGCCGAGCTCAAGGAGCGATGAGAGCAAGGGATCCGAGTAAGACGGCGCTCGTGAGGACTCTCGAGAATTCATGGCGCGCTCCGCTCTCCACGCTCGAGTGCTTGAGTGAGTTGATCGATTTCGACCTCGAGCTGATTCGCGTCGAGTTCTTCACGCTGCATCAACTCGCGCAGGACCTTTGCTACGCGACGTTTGGGGGTTCGAATCAATACAGCCGCGCGCTCCGGAGTAACTCCGAGTTCGGCCGCGAACTCTGGGTACTGAAGCCCCTCGAGGAAGTGCTTTTCAAAGACCTCCCAGTGTTGGCGATAACCCTCGCGCAGACAGAGTTCTTTGGTTTTGAGAATCAGCAGGCGCGCGATTCGGCGCGCGATTTCGCGATCGTAGGCCCCTTCGTCCCTTCGCTCGAGTGCCGCCCCGTCGTTTGAATTGAGCGGAACGAACCGTCCTTGACGCCGCACAGCGTGGCGACACTCTTGAATGTAGAACGATAACCCATTCATCAACCAGCGGCGGAGCCTCTTGCCGCTCTTTCGCCACTCGCTGAAGTAATCACCTCGAGCGAAGCGGTCGGCGATAAACCCGTGGACGATCTCTTCGGGTTCGCCGAGTGTTCGGCCCGAATGCCCCTTAAAGTAGATCAGCAGCGGTTCGTAATAGACCTCCATCACGTGGTCGCGAATCTCCTCTTCGGACGCCTCGCGACGAATCCAGCTCTTGGTGTCGGGAAAGTACTGCCGCTTGGCCCCGGGCGAGCCGGTTGACTCTGCTCCTACCACTGCCTCTCCTACTACTGACTCTGCCACTGACTCTCTGTCTCTCGTATTTCTTCCGTAAGTCTTCCGTAAGTCTTGCTCATATCCCATTGAAATTACCGCAGCCCAAAACGGAAGCGTCGAGGGAGCACTTCGCTCTGGAGCCCAATCCGCAATTGTGGACATACGCACG
>CAYZYD010000403.1:0-4450 GCA_964482505.1 uncultured Planctomycetia bacterium
GGCGGCAACACCGCTTCGGCCGACTCGAGGGTCTCGCTCGCGGCGTCGATGTCGACGGCAGCGGCGTCGACGGCAGCCGCGTTCACGACAGTGGGTACGGTCTCTTCAAAGAGCGAAGCCTGGTCAGCGGTTTCGTTTGCTTCTTCCTCGACGAGCTTGCGATTTCGGCGGCCGCCTCGGGGCTTCTTCTTTGCGGTCTCCTTTTCGGGAGTCGGTTTGAGCGCCGATTCGAGCTCGGCCCGGAACTTATCGATCTGCGCTTCGCGCTCCTCGAGCGTGGTCGAATGCTGCTGCTCGAGGGCTTCAAGCTGCTGCGTGAGAGTGCGGTTTTGCTCTTCGAGCTCCGCCTTGGCGCGTAACTCCTCGCTCGCGGCTTGGAGCTGCTCTGCGATCTGTGCCTCGAGTTCGCTGAGCTTTTCGTGGAGCTTTGCCTCCGCCTCGCTCTTCTCGCTGAGTTGGGCTTCGGTCTCGGCCAGCCGCGCTACCGTCTGGTCGAATTCGGATTGGCTGTCTCGAAGACTCTCGAGTTGTTCCGCCTGCTCGCGGGTCTCAGCCTCGAGCTGGGTGGCTCGTTCGCGGGCGCTTGCAACCTCTGCTTCGAGCTCGTCGGTGGTGCGGCTGGCCGCAGCGTGCTCTTCCTCGTGCGCCTGGGCCTGCGCTTTTAGTCCAGCAATTTCTGATTCGAGGGTCTCTTTTTCTTCGGTCGAGCGCTGTTCGCGCTCGCGCAATTCGGCGAGTTCCCCCGTCACTTCAGCGAGCTGGGTTTCGTACTCGGTCCCCTTGGCTTCGAACTCCTTGAGGCTCTCTTGCGCCTTTTTGGCCGCCCGCGCTTTGAGCTCGAGCTCTTGTGTCTCAGCGGCTTGAGCCTCGAGTTGGGCACTCGTCTCTTTGAGAGCTGTCTCGAGCCCAGTGCGCTGTTCGTCGAGTTCGGCGACCCGCTCGTCTCGAGCCGCGAGCGCTTCGGTGAGCCGGCTAATCTCTGTTTCGCGCTCTTTCGCCACCGCCTCGAAGGGTCGCAGCGCCTCGATTTCTCGATCGCGCTCTTCGAGTCGAGTTTGGTAGTCGCTCAGTCGACTCGTCAGCGCTTCGAGCCCTTTGGCCGTCTCCCCAACTTTGAGCTGAGTCTCTTCGAGCCGGTCGATTTCCCGGCGTTGCTCAGCGATTTGAGCTTCCTTGGCGGAGAGCTTGGCCTCGAGCTCTTCGGTCTCGAGTTCGAGCTCGGCGATCGCTTCGTCGCGAGCGGCGAGCACTTTGGTGTGATCTGCCGATTGCGCTTCGAGCTGTTCGCCGAGCTTAGCGATCTCGTCCGCCTGCTCGCTCTGGCTTCCCTCGAGTTTTTGAATCTCCGCCTTGAGAGACTCGACCTCGACCGCGTGCTCGGCGCGAAGTTCGTCGACTGACTGTTTCGCTTCCGCTTCACTCGCGCGGACCTGGGCGAGCTCTTCGTCTCGCTCACTCAATTTGGCCTCGAGTTCGTCGAGAGACCCTTGGCGCGCGCTGAGTTCGGACTCGAGTTCTCGGACCTGTCCCGCGGATTCTCGCAACGCTTCCGCTTGCTCAGCGTGGCGCTGTTTGAGCTTTTCGAGCTCTTGCGCGAGCGCCTTTAAGGTGAGCCGAGCTTGCTTCTGCTGCTCGGCCTCATCGGCGCGCTCCTGCTCGAGCGCTTTGATCTGGGCCAGGTGCTTGGCAAACTCTTCGCGGCGGAGGCTCCGCTCCTGGACAAAGAGGTGTCGGTCGGATCGCCCCGTGAAGAACCAACCCGTCACGGCGACTCCGAAGCCGATAACGATTGCTACGCTCAATCCTTCTACGAGGGCGAAGACGATAGCGGGCTCAAAAAGTGCGAAATACAGCATAAGATTCTCCCACCGCGGCTAGCAGCCCCCGAGGGAAACCCCGGTCGGGTAGTTGCTAGGGCGTCGATTCGACAAAAAGACGCGGCGGGCAAGCCTGAACATCACTGAAGCATATGTCGACGAAGGAGGTCTCTGCAAGCGGGCTTCATCGATTTGCCCAAGGACTCGTCCCGGGCGTCGATCGAGGCGGGATTCGGGTGACGGGTGGACCGCTCGCACTCGTTATGGCAACCTACGGTAATGACACCCTTTGCTGAGCAAGTTCTCCCGCGATGCCCGATTACTTTTGGTCCCACTACTCAAAAAATCGCCTGCTCGAGCTCAAGCTCTGCGAGCTGGGTTTGACGCTCGAGGGTACTTGGCTCGAGCCGCTTCTCGACCGCGTGATCCAGGAGATCCGGGCTCGGGACCTCCAGTTCAAGCCGCATTTTTGGCTCTCGGATGAGTGGTTTTGTCCGAAGGGCGTGCCGGGCGTGGCGATTCCCTTTTTTCTCGCGCACCCTCGGCTGATGCGTCTGGAAAAGAGCGAGATGTTCGAGGTCGAGGGGGGGACTCGTCGAGACTGTCTCAAGTTGCTCCGGCACGAAGTGGGGCATGCGATCCAGAATGCGTTTGAGTTGCATCGCCGGAAAAGCTGGCAGAAGGTCTTCGGGCATTCAACCGAGCCCTATCCTAAAGCGTATCTTCCCGACCCCACTTCGAAAGACTACGTTCAGCATCTCAACGGCTGGTATGCGCAGTCGCACCCCGAAGAGGATTTCGCCGAGACCTTCGCGGTCTGGTTGTCGATCAGCGATTGGCGCCGCCGTTACCGGGGTTGGGGCGCGACTGAGAAGCTCGAGTTTGTCGACGAGTTGATGCAGAGCTTGGTCGGACAGAAGCCGCGAGTCACGACGCGTCGTCGGCCCGATTCGCTGAGCAGGCTCAAAAAGACCCTCGCGCAGCATTACGAGGAGCGCAAGCAGTACTACGCCCGCGATAACTTCGAGACCTACGACCACGATCTCAGGCGTCTCTTCACTTCCCCCGATGCAAACGGAGAGAGCAGTTACGGCCCTCGAGCTCCGACCGCGGCTGAGTTCATCCGAAAGAACCAGAGTTTGATACGGGCGGTGGTCGGCCGCTGGACTGGTGAGTACCAGCACGTTCTCGATGAGGTCTTGCTCGAAATTCGCCGGCGCTGTAAAGAGCTAGGGCTCGTCGCGGCCGGCGATCCTCACCAACTACTCCACGACTTTTCAATTATGCTCACGGTCCACATCACGCTCCGGGTCTACGTGCACCGCGAATGGCGACTCGTTTGATAGGATTTTTCACCGGCACTCAACTGTGATCACTCTCGCAAGCTTTTAATCCTCGATTTGACCCGCATTCTCGTTCCCCGCCGCTCTTCCGAATCCGACTCGAACTGAGGTAAGTAAAGTTGAATCGGTATGGCGCGTAAGAAACGGTTGCGAGTCCTCGCCCTCACGCACGAGGAGATGGTCCCTCCCGAATCCCTCGAGGGCATCACGGCTCAAGAGTTTATCTGGTTTAAGGCCGTCTACGATGTCATCGAAGGAGTCGAGAAGCTCGGGCACGAGGTTTGGCCGATCGGCGTGCAGGATGATCTCCAACCGATCCGGGCGGCCTTGCAAGAGAATCGGCCGCACGTTGTCTTTAATTTGCTCGAGGGTTTTCGCGGCCTTCCCTATCTCGACCAAAACGTCGTCAGCTATCTCGAGCTCAACCGTCAAGCTTACACAGGCTGTAACCCCCGGGGACTCATCCTCGCCCGGGACAAGGCCCTCTCCAAGAAGATCCTGCATTACCACCGGATCCGCTCCCCGGAGTTTATGGTCTTCCCGATGTCGCGGAGTGTCCGACCGTCGAAGAACCTACCCTATCCCATGATCGTCAAACCGCTCGCCAATGACGCCTCGACGGGAATTTCTCAGGCTTCGGTGGTCCACTCGCCCGACAAACTGATCGAACGGGTCAAGTATATGCACGAGCACATTCAGCTCGATGTGATCGTGGAGGAGTACATCGAGGGGCGCGAACTCTACGTCGCCCTTCTCGGGAACTACACGCTGAAGGCGATGCCCATCTGGGAGTTGCGCTTTGACAATCTCCCTCCCCGCACCGCGCGGATCGCCACCGAAAAGGTCAAGTGGGATATCGACTATCAAGATCGGCACGACATCACCACCGCTAAGGCCCTCGATCTCGACGAGGGGGTGGCTCGGGAGTTGGTTCGAGTCTCGAAGAAGATCTACCGACTGCTCGGACTCTCGGGATATGCGCGGCTCGATTTCCGACTCAGCGAAGCCAACGAAGCTTATTTTCTCGAGGCGAACCCAAACCCCGATATCTCTCGTGACGAGGAGTTTGCGAGTGCGGCGATCGACGGGGGGATCGCTTACGAAGAGCTCTTGCAGAAGATCTTGAACCTCGGGCTTCGGCGTCGGGAGAAGTAAGCGAAGTCTCTCTCGTGGGTACTGAACCGCGTGGGCGGGCGGAATTTGGGGTTGGGTCCAGGTCCCGCTTTTGGGAGACTACTCTAGTGTCCTGTTCGGAAAGTTCGAGTGAGAACTCGGCGAGCCATTCGGCCT
>CAYZYD010000404.1:0-4434 GCA_964482505.1 uncultured Planctomycetia bacterium
CTTGTCAAACGGCTCGGCGCGCAGACCCTGCGCGAAGTCATCGACGCGGTCGCGCTCGTACGCCCCGGCCCCGCCGAAGGGGGAATGAAGGATCAGTTCATCCGAGCCGCGCGTGGACTCGAGCAGCCCGAGCCGATCCATGAGTCGCTCGTCGAGCTGCTCCGCGATCAACACGGGATCTTGCTCTACGAAGAAGATGTCATGTGCGTCGCGGCCGAGTTCGCGGGGATCTCGCTCGCCGAAGGCGACCAACTGCGCCGCGCGATCAAAAAGAGCACCCACCTCGGCGACGACGCGGGGCTGCGCAACCTCGCCGACGACTTTATCCGCTGCGCCGTGAAGCGCGGACGCCCCGCGAGCGTGGCGGCGACGATTTGGAAGGAGCTCGCGCGTTTCGGGCGCTACTCGTTCAACAAGGCGCACGCGGCGTCGTACGGTCTCATCGCCTACCGCTCCGCCTATCTCAAGGCGCACTATCCGGCCGAATTCTTCAACGCACTCTTCAACCATCACGCCGGCATGTACCCCTTCGCCACCTTTGTAGCCGAAGCGCGACGCTACGGAGTTCGGCTGCTCTTACCTTGCGTCTATCGGTCAACCCAATGCTTTTTGCTCGATGAGCGTGGGATTCGCATCCCGCTCACGCTCATCATAGGGCTCTCGCTGCTTACGATCGATGCGCTGATTAACGGGCGACCTTACCCGACACTCGAAACGGTCATCGAGCGTGCGCGGCCGAGCCTGCCCGAGCTCGAGGATCTCGTCCTCGTCGGCGCCTTTGACGAGTTGGGAACCACACGCCCCGCACTCCTCTGGAAAGCGCGCGCGCTCCACAAACGTCGTCACCAACTCGACGCGCAAACCGTCTCGCTCCCGATCGAGGATCGACCCCCTTCGTTCCGGCCCTTCTCGCGCGAACGCATCGTCACCGAAGAATTGCGCCTTCTCGGTGCCGGGATCGCTTGCCATCCGATGGAGTTCTTTCGCGACCAGCGCCGAGCTCGCCAAGCGATTCCGCTCGCCGAGGTCGATCCCGACCGGATGCGACCCGGAAGACGAATTCGCGTCGCCGGCCTTCGCATCGCTTCGCGCTCGGTCTCGACGCAACGCGGCGACCGGATGGGCTTTCTAACGCTCGAAGATGAAACGGGCATCCTCGAGATCGTACTCTTCCCCAAAGTCTGGCATCGAGACTCAGCCGCCCTCTACCGACCTGGACCGATCGAAGTGACGGGAACCGTCGAGATCGATCACGGCGCCTTGACGGTGACGGCGGAACGACTCGAGAACTGGAGCGCCGAAGCGCTCGCAAGCGGCATCCAGCTCGAGCGGTCGAGTACACGCGGAGCGTTCAAAGGAAAGTGATCGCCGGGCGCAGACTGAGATTGACGATTTGACAGATACTTCGCCGAGCGAGTACGGTCTCCCGAGTGATCGTTAATCCGAGCCTCACGGCTGCCCCTTCGAAGAGACTGCGAGAAGAGAGACCACCTATGGCCAAGTTACTCATCGCCGGTTGCGGCGATGTCGGAACTCAACTCGGTCTTCTGCTCGTCAAGCTCGGGCATGAGGTCTGGGGCGTCCGTCGCAACTCGGGCCGACTCCCCGTCGAGATCCGCCCCCTGGGCCTCGATCTTACGCGACCCGAAGAGCTCCGGGATCTCCCTTCGGGTCTCGACTGGATCTTCTACACCGCCGCTGCGGGCGAGCGCTCAGAAGCAGCGTACCGAAGCGCATACGTCGACGGCCTTAGAAACATCGTCGAGGCGGGTCAATACTCAACCCTCCGCGGCATCACGATGATCTCGAGCACTTCGGTTTATGCGCAGAATGACGGCGACTGGGTCGACGAGAACTCCCCCACCGAGCCCCAGCACTTCACCGGACAGATCATCCTCGAAGGAGAAAACGTGCTCCGTTCGGGCCCACTCCCGGCGACGATCGTCCGCGCCGCCGGCATCTACGGTCCGGGACGCACCTATCTCATCCGCGCCGTCGACGAGGGCCGCGCCATTTACGATGAAGAGCCCCCCGTTTATACAAACCGCATCCATCGCGACGACCTCGCCACGTTCCTCGCGCATCTCTACGAGCGAAAACTCGGAGGGGAGACCTATATCGCGGTCGACAGCCATCCCGCGCCGCGCACCGAGGTCTTCGCTTGGATCGCCAAGCAGCTCGGCCGCAGTCCGCAAACAGCCGAAGCCAGCGCGCGGCGCTCGCGAGGTAACAAGCGGCTCTCCAACCGCAAACTTCTGGAGACGGACTACTCGCTCCTCTATCCGACCTACCGCGAGGGCTATGCGGACCTCATCCGCGCCTACCTCGAGACTTCATGATCGTATCGGTATCTCCACAGTTGACAATTTCCGCAAGGATTCGAGCTAAGCTCGTCGCCTATTAACTTGGATAACAGACACCCGTGCCGCCTAGGCCGCAGTAGCCGCCCGGGTTTTTGGCCAGGTACTGTTGGTGATAGTCTTCGGCGTAGTAGAACGGGCCCGCGGGGCGGATTTCGGTCGTTATTTTGACTTGGTGGCCCTGGGCTCGAAGCGCCTCTTCGTACTCCTTGAGAGTCTTTTGAGCGAGCGCGCGCTCTTCTTCTCCGTCAACGTAGATCGCCGAGCGGTACTGGGTGCCGACGTCGTTGCCTTGGCGCATGCCTTGGGTCGGATCGTGCGGCTCCCATAAGTTCTTGAGGAGCGCTTCGAGGCTGATTCGCTCGGGATCGTAAGCGACGAGAATGACTTCAGTATGCCCGGTCTTCCCTGAACAGACCTCCTCGTAGGTCGGATTGGGGGTGAAACCACCCGCATAACCGACGGCGGTTGTATAGACGCCCTCAAGCTGCCAAAACCGTCGTTCGGCTCCCCAAAAGCAGCCCAAGCCGAATTGAATCGTCTGGATCTTAGCAGGGAAAGGCGGCTTGAGAGGCGCGTCGAGAACGGTGTGCTTATCCGCGACGGGCATCGCGCTATCGCGTCCGGGGAGGGCCTTTTCGGGAGTGATCAAAGTTGTCTTATGGCTCAGGCTACCGAACATCGCGTTCGTTCCCTTCGGAATGGCTGAAGCAAGTTCACGAGGTGAAGTTGTTGAGGATCGATTCGTAGTGGTTCTTGGTGTTTGAGTCAAAACTGCAGAAGACAACCTTCTCGAGATAGTCATCCTGCTCGAGGAATTCGGCCACGGTCTCGACTGCAATCCGAGCCGCCTGCTCCGGGGGGTAACCGTAGACTCCGGTCGATATCGCGGGGAATGCGATACTCCGAATCTCGTGTTTCCGGGCGAGATCGAGCGAGTTTCGATAGCAGTTCGCGAGCGTATCGGCCTCACCTTGGCTGCCGCCATGCCAGACCGGTCCGACCGTGTGGATCACGTGGTGGGCGCGAAGATTGTAGCCCTTGGTCACCTTGGCGTCGCCGACCTCGCAGTGGCCGAGGCGTTCGCACTCGCTCGCGAGCTCGGGTCCCGCCGCCTCGTGAATCGACCCGCAGACTCCCGCGCCCGGGGCGAGGTACTGGTTTGCCGCGTTGACAATAGCGTCGACTTCAAGCTCGGTAATGTCGCCCTGGATATGTTCGATACGGCCCATCTTCCGCTCCTTCCGGTGCCTCGGTTAAATTCCCAACCTTAACGGGCATAGGATCGTTGCTTGAGACAATTCTCACAATTGAGCTCGAATTCGGACCAAGTCGCTCCACCGAACTTTCAATCGGCTCTCGTCGCTTCAAAGTGGGTTCCCAGAAATCTTCGTAAAACCTTTCTAAGTTATTATTAACGTGCCGTAACCGAGCACCGCTACCAGCCCGGGTCGGGGGATCCCTTCCTCCGGTAACTGGTCGATTGAGCTGGATTTAGCCAATCCCCCTTGTTATTTTCCTGCGCAACGCCCGTCTGGCCTCGGCGCCGAGCGACACCCCCCGATCCGACCAGCTTCGGACTCGCCCGAAGAGTTGCGAGAACGAACTCCCACCCCCGCGGGGCCATCAGTCCCCAACCTCCGGAGATCACTTCATGAAGCATCTGGAAGCGAGTCTTCTGGAGCTCTTGCAAAAGACCGCAATCCAGCTCCCCGACGACGCTTGGAACGCTCTCGAGAGTGCGCTCGAGGCGGAGGTCGAGGGTTCGCGGTCGAGGGAAGTCCTCTCGCTCATCCTCGAAAATCTCGACCTCGCCTTCGAGGAAAAGCAACCGCTGACCTCGCACACGAGCTCGATCCAGTTCTTTGTACGGGGATCCGCAATTGAAGAATCAGCCTTCCTCGATGCTGCCGAAAAGGCGGTCGGTGAAGCGACCAAGGAGGGATGGCTCGTCGCCAATCGGATCGATCCACTGACGGGGAAGCCACTCAAAGAGAATACCGGCCCGGGGATGCCCGAAGTCGTCTTCGATCACTCGGGCGAGGAGAATCCCGAGGTGCGGCTTCTGATGAAG
>CAYZYD010000405.1:0-4399 GCA_964482505.1 uncultured Planctomycetia bacterium
ATTGGAACGTAGAGCTCGACGACTTCGCGGTGACTTGGAACTGCCCCGAGAGTTTTGGTGAGAATGTCAACGCCAACGCATTGCGCTGGGGCACGCTCTATAATTTCTGGTTTGTCTGCACGGTCCCGCCCGGAACAGTCAGCAGTATCGTCGGACTGTTTCGTCCCGGAAGCCCCGACGCGATCGCGGTCGAGGTTCAAGGGCCGACCGGCGGCGGTATGTCGGGACGCTTTGTCCGCGGCGACTGTAACGACGATTCGGGGTTTGATCTCGGAGATCCGATCGCGCTGATCCGCGAGCTTTTTGTCGCCGAGGTCGTCGAATCGCTCCCCTGCCTTGACGCCTGCGACTCAAACGACGACGGTGGCGTCGATATCGCGGATACCAGCTACCAACTCGCGAGTCTCTTTGCGGCGGGACTCCCTCCGGCCTCCCCCTATCCCGATTGTGGCGTCGACCCAACTCCCGACGGGATCGACTGCGAGTTCGCGACCTTCTGTCCTTGACGCCCTGAAGGCGGAGACCTCGGCCAGTAGCTCGGCTCAGTGCCGCCGGATCGGGGGGAGAAGTTCGGTCGCCGGCCCCGCCCGGTAGAGCCGCGCTGGCCGCCCCTTTGACTGCGTCACCCGCTCGCCCGTCGCTTCGATGAAGCCCGGCGTCGAAAGCACCTTGCGACTAAAGTTGCGCGGGTCGAGTTCGGTATCCCACACCGCTTCGTAGATCGACCGAAGCTCAGCGAGGGTAAATTCATCACGCAAGAAGTGGCTGGCGAGCGTCGTGTATTCGAGCTTGGCCCGCGCGCGTTCGATCCCGTCGGCGAGAATCTCGGCGTGGTCGAACGCGAGCTGGCTCGGCTCGATCGCGCTCACCGGCTCGTAACTCGCCCGCAGTGCTTCGGGGCCAGCGACCGGTTCGGCGAGGTTTGCCGCAAAGACGAGATAGGCGACGCTGACGACTCGCATCCGAGGATCGCGACCGGGGCTCCCGTAAGTCTTGAGCTGTTCGAGGTGAACCGAGTCGACGGTGACCCCCGTTTTCGAAGCGAGCTTGCCCTGAGCAGCTTCTGAAAGTTCCTCGTCCGAGCCGACAAAGCCTCCGGGAAGGGCGAGTCGCTGAGCGAACGGAGGCGACGATCTCTCGACGAAGAGACACGAGAGCTCCCCCACCCGGACCGTCAAGATGACGAGGTCGACCGTCACCGCGAACGGGGGAAATAGCGCGGGATCATAATCGCTAAAGTCTTCTGATTCATTCATTTATGGATACGCTCGACGATGCCGACTTATTGTCGAGTGGACATTTATTAAATTAAGTGTCACTATGACAATAACACTTCTATCTCCTCCGTGGAAGGAGGTCTTCCGTGTCTGTGAACAACATGTCTGAGTACCGTCACTTTGAGCAACTCTTTGAGACCTTCCGTTATCCGGCCGGCGAATCGCACCTCCGGCTCCGGGATGACATATCGATCGAGGGTGTCGCTGTAATCGAAGCAAGGGTCCGCAACTTTGAAGAGCTCGGTCAGCTCCTCACCGCGGACCGACTGCTGAGTCGACGTCGTCACCCGGTCCAGTGGTTTGTGCCCTACTTTCCCTTCGCGCGTCATGACCGCCGCATCGACGAGCGGGACGGGCTCGAGCTCGAAGTCGCGCTCGACCTGGTTCGCGATCTCGATCTCACGATCGTCGATCCGCACTCAGACGTCGCGGGTTTGCTCGCTCACATTCCGCAATCGGTCGTCGTCGAGCAGTTTCGGCAAGCGGGCGCCTTTGGGCTCGATCCTACGGTAATCATCCCAGACGCGGGAGCCCTGAAAAAGGCGCAGACTTGGCTCGGTACACGCGACGTTATCCAGGGGAAAAAGCAGCGCGACCCCCGCTCGGGTCGACTCTCGGGTTTCGAGATCGACGCGGCGTCCCTCAACGGACGACCCTGTCTCATCGTCGACGACATCTGCGACGGCGGTGGGACATTTATCGGGCTCGCTGAACAACTCAAAACGCGTGGGGCGGGGCCACTTATCCTAGCCGTGACCCACGGTCTTTTCACCCGAGGAGTCGGTCGTCTCACCGACCACTTCGAGAAGATCTACACCTTTGGCCCCGAAGCCGAAGTCAACGGGGCAGTCACCATCATCGCCTACGGGGAACTCTTCGCGAAAGGACAGGTCCTATGACTCCGCTCACCGCCATCGACTTTTACAAAGCGGACCACCGCTCTCAGTATCCGGTCGGAACCGAAACCGTCTTCTCCAACTGGACCGCTCGCGGTTCGCGCATTCAAGACATCGACTCCGTAGTGCTCTTTGGGCTTCAGTATTATCTCAAAGAGTACCTCGAGAAACGCTGGCGCGAGGAGTTCTTCTCCCGCGATAAGCGAGAGGTCGTCGATCGATACCGTCGGCGCATCGAGAACGCGGGGATCGACATCGGCTACGTCCACATCGAAAAACTCCACGACCTCGGCTATCTCCCGATCGAAATCTGGGCGCTGCCCGAAGGCACGCGAGTACCGATCGGAGTCCCGATGTTTGTCATGTGGAACACACACCCCGAGTTCTTCTGGTTGACCAACTATCTTGAGACGTCGCTCTCTTCGGTGCTCTGGGGGCCCTGCACCTCGGCCACGATCGCGAGCAAGGTCCGGCGGATTCTTGAGAAGTGGGTCGGCAAAACGGGCGGCGACCTCGCCTTTGTCGATTGGCAAGGCCACGACTTCTCTTGCCGCGGGATGTACGGCATGGAAGCGGCCATGCTCTCAGGAGCGGGACACCTCTTGAGCTTTACGGGGACGGACACCGTCGCCGCGATCGACTTCTTAGAGCAGTACTACCACGCCGATTCGGACGCTGAACTCGTGGGCGGTTCGGTCCCGGCCACCGAACACTCAGTCATGTGCATGGGCACGCGCGAAGGCGAGCTCGAGACTTTTCGGCGGCTCGTGACCGAGGTCTACCCGCGCGGTATCGTCTCGATCGTCAGCGACACTTGGGATTACTGGCGCGTCTGGACCGACTATCTACCGCGCCTCAAGGAAGCGATCCTCGCGCGCGACGGTACGGTAACGATCCGGCCCGATTCGGGTGACCCCGTCAAGATCCTCGTCGGCGATCCCGAGGCACCGGTTGGCTCTCCCGCTCACCGCGGTTCTTACGAACTCGCTTGGGAACTCTTCGGGGGCACGGTGAACGCCGCGGGTTACAAGCGACTCGATCCGCACATCAATTTGATCTACGGCGATTCGATCACTCCCGAACGATGCGAAGCGATCTGCGCCGGTCTCGCCGCCAAGGGTTTTGTCCCGGTCAACGTGTTTGGAATCGGCTCCTACACGTATCAGTACAACACTCGGGACACTTTCATGTTCGCGATCAAAGCGACCGCGGGTGAGATCGAAGGCGAGCTTCGGCCGATCTTCAAAGATCCGGCGACCGATTCGGGAAGCAAGCGTTCGGCGCGCGGACTCCTCGCCGTTCACCGCGACCTAAAAGGTAAACTCGTGCTTCACGAAGAGGTCACTTGGTCCGAGGTCAAAGCGTGCGAGTTCGTTCCCGTCTTCCGCGACGGCGAGCTTATCCGCGAATGGACGTTGCGTCAGATACGCGAGCGGATCCGCGGAGAGAGAGAGTAGAAGTTCAAAAAAAGCGCGCGGGCCTTAGTGCCCGCGCTCTTCACGTTCATGCCCTCAGCGACTTCGAGACGAAGTCCCTGCGAACGATCAACAGCCTTCGTCGTCGCAACCGAGAGTGGCGTCCGAATCACTCCCCGAGACGTCGCAATCGGGGAACGGGAACGGCGGCTCGGTGCCCTGGGTAAAGAGGAAACCGAGCAAGAAGACGGCGTCGGCGATATTGATCGCACTGTCGGTGTTGATGTCGGCCGCAGCGCGACAACCCGGCGCGTCTCCCTGCACAAAGAGGAAGTTGAGAAGGAAGATCGCGTCGGCGATGTTGACCTGAGTGTCGAGGTTGACGTCCGCGCGCAAGAAGCCGAGCCCCTCGGGCAGCCCGATCTGGCAGGTCACTTTGCGCTTGGGCGACTTCGACGGACCGATGATTCCTCGCACTTCGTAGCAGTGCTCACCGTCGGTCAGCTGGGTGTCGGTGAAGACCTTACAGCTCCCCGGGATCGCGTGGATCATCGAGCCGTCGCGGTAGATCCAGATCTTGTCGTAGAGAGCGGCGTTCTCCCAGGTCAACTTGACCTGGTTCTCGACAACTTCGCCATCGTCAAAGATCCGGGTGGTCTGCTGACAAGTCAGCATCTCGACGGGCGGCGCCCCGAGAGGACAGACGCGCGAGTCGTTCGAGGGATCCCGATCGTTGTAGTTGGGATTGATGCGAACCATGAACTCGACGGGTTCGTGGGGCATCTCGAGATCGAGCAAGAGCTCGGTCCCT
>CAYZYD010000406.1:0-4396 GCA_964482505.1 uncultured Planctomycetia bacterium
GGCGCTGGGCGAAGGAAGCTCGGCCTCCCGCGCGGAATGAGTTTTCGGGCGGGCTAGCTCGATAGTGCTCTTGAGTCGTCGCGCCCAAAGCGCGCGATATGACCCGGAAGACACGGGGGCAGCTAAGCCTCTTCGGAGAGTTCCTCGAGAGCTTGCCGGCCCCGTCCCGTCAGCATGTAGCCGGGACCCTCGGGCATATTGAAGTACTCGAGGAAGCCCTCCTGGAGCAGGGTCGGGTCGGGGCAGCTTCCCGGTATGAAGTTCTGTTTCGCAATCAGGTACTCGAGAAGAATCGCAATCTGCTTGTCGCTCAGGGCCACGGTCTCGCCTTCAGCTTGGGGGGTTCTCAGGTGAAACGACAAGCGCCCAGGCGAGTCGCTCAAAAAATCCCTCAAAAATATCTGCCCTCGGACGGGACCGGTGTCGCGTCAACCTGAGAAGCCCCGAAGGAGCGGGGTGTGGTTTTCAGGAAGGAGTGCAGAAATGCTGAGTCGTTTACCAAAACTGTTCGGGTTGGTGCTGGTGGTCTCGTTGACCCATGTCGGCGTCCAAATGGGGGCCGGTCTCTTTCGTTCGGCCGATGCGGGGTCGCTGCCCCCGCTTGGGAATGGTGACGTCAACGGCGACCAGTCCCTCAACCTCGCCGACGCGCTCTACATCTTGCAGCATCTCTTTAACGGGGGCCCGGCTCCCATCGCCTTTGCCGGTGACGGCGAGTTTTCGATGGCGGATATCGCATTTCTCGAAGAGTTCGCGGCCCACGCGAGCTTTGTCGACCTCGACGACGGAACCGGTCAAATGCGGAAGACCCTGCGCCTCACCGGAATCAACGTGCAGATCGTCAACGGCTTGGGTGCGACCAATGGGAACCCGGCGAATCCGCAATCGACTTCCGCGACTCTGACCAACGGGCTTGGCAATTTGATCGTCGGTTATCGTGAGAGTTCGAGTGGAACGAACTTGAGGACGGGATCTCACTCGGTCGTGATCGGGAAGGGCCATTCTTACTCCTCGTTCGGCCATCTTGTCGCGGGTGAAGACAACGAGTGTTCAGCACCCTACGCGACAGTCTCGGGCGGGCGCGACAACGTGGCGAGCGGTAAGAACGCGGCGGTGGGCGGCGGCGCCAACAATGAAGCGAGCGCGCTTCAATCGACGATCTCCGGCGGCGCCAACAACCTTGCGAGCGATCTCGGAGCGACGATCAGCGGAGGGATCAACAACATAGCTAACGGTCTCCACTCGGTCGTCAGTGGTGGGAGCTTGAATGTCTCGAGCGGCTTGAGCTCGGTCGTCTCGGGCGGTCAGCAGAATACCGCCAGCGGCACGGGAGCTGTCGTCTCGGCCGGCCTTTCCAATCAGGCGACGAGCAACTACGCCGCGGTGAGCGCCGGAGAAGAGAACCTCGCTTCGGGCCAGTACTCGGCCGTCTCGGGTGGAAACAATAATGAAGCGAGCGGCGATCGCTCTTCTATCTCAGGTGGTCAGATCAACCAAGCGATAGCCGGAGCTTCTTCGATTCTGGGTGGATCGTTTAACCAGGTGACCGGCATCACCTCGATCATCTGTGGAGGTGAGTTCAATATCGCCTCGGGGGTGAAAGTGGGTGTGGTCGGTGGCTCTGGCAACGAGGCGAGCGGCAACCGTGGGGTCGTTGTCGCGGGACAAAACAACCTGGCTTCGGGTAATAACGCAGCGGTTCTGGGTGGGGAGGATAATGTCGCGTCGGGATCGCGAGCTGCGGTAAGTGGTGGCGATCAGAACAGTGCCGGTGGGAGCAACTCGACCGTGGGCGGCGGGCGGTTGCGGTCCGCCACGGGAACCAATGATTGGGTCGCCGGATCGTTCTTCCAGGAGAGCTGATTCGTTTAACTCGTCGGTGGAGTCTGACTCCACCGACTCAACCGAGGAGACCAGACAGTTCTCTCTGGGCAGTTTGGGGCGTTTGGGGCGTTTGACTCAGATCCGGGCTCATCTCGTCGTGTATTTCGTCCGATAAGCGAAGGTGGACGAAAAGAGGTGAGGCGTGGAGATCTTGTTCTTATCGGTACTGCTCTTCCCGGGCTTCCTACTCGGGCGGCGGTCTGAAGAGTCGGCTTGGAGCTTTCTCGCCTCAAGGTCGCTCCTCTCGTTCTTCTTTCACGGAATACTCTTCGGGATCCTCATCGACACGGGTCATTACTCGCGGACTGGCGTGGCTCTCTATCTCTTGTCGGTGCTGCCGATCGCTTTCTACTCGGGAGGTAGGGCGATTTGGCGGGGGCACCGGCTTATCAAGAGGGAAGTGGTGGACGAACAGTTATCGTTTAGCGTCATAGCGATATTTGTTCTCTTCAGTGGCTACTGGTCGCTCTTCTTTCCTCCCTACTTGCTCGACAGTCTCTTTTACCATCTGCCGATCGCCAAGATCTCGGCCGATCCCGCGTTGACCCAGTTCTACTCCGAGAGCCCCGGGCGATTTGGTTGGCTCTTTCAAGGTGCGACGGGCTCGAACATCGTCGAGCGCACTTTGAGTTTGTCGTTCTTGTTTGAATCCGAAGCATATCGTTTGGCGCCTGCGTGGATCACCGGCGTCACGCTCGTTGCCTGCCTCGAGATCGGGCGGACGCTCGGGCTCAGAGCGCGGGGGCGTCTCTTGAGTTTGATCCTCTTGGTGGCGACGCCGCTGCTCGTCACTCTGAATAGCGACTACAAGGTCGACCTCTACACGACCGCCTTCACGACATTGGCGCTCGTCCAGCTCACGCGGATCTACCGACTCGACTCGGTACGCCCTGCGGATATCGCGCTGAGTGCTCTCGTCGTCGCGGGTGCGGCTTGGTCAAAGAACACGGGTATTCTCGTGCTCGGCTTTCCCGCGCTCTTTGCGTTCGGCTCGCTCATCGAGTCGGGGCCGACCCGGCGCCTGCGTTGTTACGCGATGGTCTTCGGGCTCGGGCTCCTGCTGGCGCTCCCGCATCTCTTGACGCTCGGCTCGGCTCCCGCCTATCCCAATCTCGGCGAATCGGTGACAGTGGGCGCCTTTCTCAAAGAGTTTGTTCAAGTCGGGATCCTGCAAACCATCCGGGTCGGTTTTCAGTTCAATGGGATGATCCTCGTTGTCTTCTTTGGTCTCGCCCTTCTGCGATTAACGGGATTCTTTGGGCGCGACTGGTCGGTCCCTGAGTTGATTGCACTCGCCCTGATCCCCCTCTGGGTGGCGGGTGTGGCGCTCGGTATCTACCGCTACCAGCGGCTCGACTCCTTCGGACGCTGGGGGCACTACCTGTTGCCGCTCTACCCCACTCTGGTCGCGCTCGCAGCACTGTATTGGGGGTGGTGGATCGCGAGGTTGAACCGGTTGCGCGAGCAACCGGTGATGCGTCGGGTGGGGCTACTGAGTCTTGCCGGTCTTCTGCTTCTGAGCCCGAAGTTCTTTCCCGACCACATTCTCATTCGCGACGCCTTCCAGAAGTTTGGCGCGATCTCTTTCGTTCCCGCTGCACCGCCCGCCGAGAAATATCGCGTCGCTTACGCCGAAGCGGGGCAGGTGTGGAAAGAACTCAACCGCGCTTACGCCGAGCGGGGGTCGGGGACCGTGCTCACCGAAGATCCCCGGATGTTCTATCTCGACGCGCCAGTACTCGACGCGTTCGCGGTTCCCCCCGGGGCGCCCGTCGCCGAGATCGTCGATTGGCTTCATCGAAGCGACGTCGCCTGGATCGTCGTCGTCAAACTCGATCCCGAAATCGCGCCCGCATACAGCGGCTTCAAGAAGATTGAATCGATCTACCAGACCCAGATGTCGGATCTCTTCGCGAGCGAAGCCGTTGACCTCTACCGTTCTTACGGCGCTTGGCGCATCTACCGCGTCAATACGCTCGCGGCAGTCGAGCCGACCTCAATTCCCACCCAATCGATCTTTCGCGAAGACGCTCCGCACCGAATCGAGCGGAGCGCGACCTCAAAGTAGAAGTCGTCGAGGATCGCACTTCGTTCGTTAACGCCGCTATCGACTCAAGGCTCGACAGACTAAATCCCCGCGCCTTCTGAAAACTCGAGTTCGAGAAGGTGGGGGACGTCGCCACTACTTCGCACTCGGGCCGGTTTCGCGCCCGAGTTCACCCAGGTACTTCGGGGTTCGACATCGTGCGTAATCAAGCTACCCGCTCCGATGCGAGCCCCTTCACCGATCCGAACCGGACCGAGGATTGTCGCTCCACAGCCGATGAGGACCCCGCTCTCGACCTGGGGATGCCGCAGGCCTGGCATCGGCCGCACACTTCCTAGAGTCACCCCGTGGTAGATCAAGACGTCATCGCCGACGGTCGCGGTCTCGCCGATCACCCCGCCCGAGCCGTGATCGATAACGACTCGCTGACCGCGTTGCGCGCCGGGGTGGATCTCGATCTGAGGT
>CAYZYD010000407.1:0-4385 GCA_964482505.1 uncultured Planctomycetia bacterium
GTGATGTACGAGAGCAAAGCGCGCGACGGCCGTATCGAACGGCGCATCTTCGAAACCCTTTTCCACTCGACCTGTGGCGGGAGCACGGCCCGCTGTGCCGATGTCTTCCAGCAGTCCGGCCCGCCCACGTTGAGCGGCGTCAATAAGTGCGAAAACTGTCGAGCGAGCAAGCGGTTTCGTTGGGAGATCAATATCGCTGCGAGCGAACTCAAGGAGATTCTTGAGCGATATCCTCTGATTCGATCGAGCGGGCTGACCCTCGGGGAGATCGAGGAAGTCAAAGTCGTGTCAGACGACGGCCGGGGACGCGCGGAGTACGTTCGGATCGTTCACAGTCAGGGTTCGTTTGAGTTGCTCGCGACCGAGTTGAGATCCGCGGTCAATGCGGCTCAGCGCGACCTCTACTCGACGCGATTCCAATGCGAAAAGCGCGCCGGAGTCTTTATCTTCTCCGGGGGGGGTTGGGGCCATGGAGTCGGCCTCTGCCAGTTTGGAGCCGACGGCCTCGCTCGTCAGGGTAGCGATGGGGTGCAGATCCTGAACTTCTACTACCCGCAATCGAGCGTCTGGAGCCTCTGGTAACGCGTGGACGATCGGACTCCGCAAGCCGACGGTCGAGCGCTCTCGTTCCGGGTCGAGTCGACTTCGGGGGAGGCTCGGGTCGCAAAGCTCGCGACCAAGAGCGGGATCGTCGAGACTCCCGCCTTTATGCCGGTCGGAACACGTGGGGCGGTCAAGGGAGTCCTACCGAGCCAACTGCGCGAACTCGGTGCGCAGATCCTGCTGGCGAATACTTACCATCTCGAGATTCGTCCAGGCTCTCGAGTGGTCGAGAGACTCGGCGGCCTCCACGAATTCACAGGTTGGGACGGGCCGATCTTGACCGACTCAGGGGGGTTTCAGGTCTTCTCGCTCGCGGACCTGCGTGCGATCGACGACCACGGGGTTGAGTTCAAGTCGCATATCGACGGCGATACGCTCTTCCTGACCGCAACCAAAGTAGTTGAGATCCAGTCGAGGCTTGGTACCGACATCGCGATGGTGCTCGACCACTGCCCTTCGTCGAAAGATGCGGTCGACGAGATCCGAAGCGCAGTCGATCGGACGCTTCTCTGGGCGCGGGAGAGTGCACGCGCCCGAGAGCTCGACGGAGTGCGGGGACCCGACCGACTGGCTCTTTTTGCGATTCAACAGGGTGGGGCGTCCGAGGAAACGCGGGCTGAGTGCACGGCTCGTCTTCTCGATATCGATCGCGCTGAGACACCTTTTGATGGCTTTGCTATCGGCGGCGTCTCGGTCGGTGAAGACCGCGACCAGCTCCTGGCGACCATACCCTGGGGGGCGGCGGGGCTTCCGGCCGAGCGGCCTCGTTATCTGATGGGGGTCTCGGGATTTCAGGAGTACGTCCACGCGATCGACTGTGGGATCGATCTCTTCGACTGTGTCCTTCCGACCCGCAACGCTCGAAACGGCACGCTCTTCAACTCGGCGGGCGAGGTCTTGCGGGTCCGGAATCAGCGTTTTGAGAGTGACGTCGAAGTGATCGAACCCGGGTGCGACTGCTTCACCTGCCAGAGCGGCTTTTCGCGCGGCTTTCTCCACCATCTCTGCCGCCGGAGCGAGCTCAATTTCTACACGCTGGCCTCGATCCATAATCTCCGGGTCTTCCATCGCTTTCTCGAGGAGGCTCGAGCTGCGATTCGGGCCGACGCCTGGGCCGATTACGCGCGCCGGTGGTGGTGACGAGCAACTCCCGGAGAAACGGGACTTGCCTCAACCCCTGGCGTCGGGGCTCGCACCGCTGAGGAGGAGCTCGACTCAGCTCGACTACCTCTCCGGGAACTCTCGAGCTGTTCTTCCTGAGCGAGAGATGCTGAGCGGACCCTTGAACCGGGCGACTAGCTCTCTATAATCCTCCGTTTCGCTCCGGATAAGCTCAAAAAAATTGTACGGTTACGACCCGAGCGAAGCGCATCCTCCGCCGTTAAGAGGTGGCCGGCTCGGGGGCAATCTCACCGAGTCAAATGACGTTGAGAGCAAAGGTTAAGGCTTGATTCTGGCGTTTGGTCAAATGCTGGCCCAAGCAGGGGGCGGAGAGGGCGGCGGCGGAACAGGGAGCTTCCCGTTTCCACTCGTGCTGGCTCTGATCGCCGCGGTCTTTTACTTCCTGGTCTTCCGACCGAGCAAGAAGCAACAAGACGCGCGTCGACGGATGATCGAGACTCTCAAAAAGGGCGATGAGGTGCAGACCGAGTCCGGTATCTTTGGCCGGATCGATCACGTCGACGGAGACAAGAATCAGGTCGTCCTCAAGGTCGATGACCAGAGTAACACCCGGATTCGGGTCCTCCGGACGTCGATTCAAGGCATCGTCAATTCGAATTCGAACTCGCAAACTCAATCCAAGGACTCAGGCTCGCCGCGTAAGTAAGTCGGTTGCGCTCAGTCGGCATGAAAGGCCGAGCGTCCCATGTTTAAGCAGACAAAGTTCGGTTACACCCTGTTGGCGATCACTTTAGTTCTGGTGATCCTGGGGCTTCAGACTTTTCCCGTCTCCTATGGGATCGACCTCGAGGGCGGCACGGAGCTCGTCTATGGAATCGAACTCTCCCAACTTCCGAGCGAGCGACGTTCGACCGCGATCGACGAGATCAAGAGCGTCTTGAGCGACCGCTTTGACAAGTTTGGTCTCAAGGACATCTCTATCGCGAGCCAGGGCCGCGATAGCCTCGTGATCCAGATCCCGTCAACCGAGAACCGCGAGGTCGAGCAGATCAAGCAGGGGATCGAGCAAGCGGGGCAGCTCTCGTTTCATATCCTCGATAAGCGCTCCCCGAGCCAGGACGAAATCGATCGCTGGATTCAGGCCGAGAACGAATACAAGGTGCAGTTCGCGGCCAACGAAGAGCGCAAAATCCGCGGGGAGACGGTCGAGGAGCTCACGCCGCCTGAAAAGTTGGCCGTGGTCGACGAGCTCGCGACCAGCGAAGCGGGCGGTACGCCCCAGTATGTGATCGTGCACAACACTCCCGATCTCAAGGTCGGCGGGGATATCATACAAAACGCCTATCCGAGCCAAGACGCCAAGACACTCGAACCCGTTATCGCGTTTACGATGACCTCGACTGGAGCGGCCCAGTTCGCCGAACTCACTGGAAATCACATCGACGAACCGCTTGTGATTGTGCTCGACAGCACCGCGAAGTCGATCGCCAATATCCAGAATCGGATCAGCAAGAATGGTCAGCTCACGGTCGGACCGGGGCCGCAAGGGATCAGTCAGAACGATTACCTCAATACCCTCGTCGTCATCCTGAAGACGGGCAGCCTGCCGGTGAAGCCGACTTTCGATAGCGAGAACCGGGTCGGTTCGCTGCTCGGCGAAGAGTCAAAGAACCGCGGGACCCAGGCGATGATCTTCGCATTTGCTGCGGTGCTCGTCTTCCTCGTTGTCTACTACCGGTTCCAGCTCGGCTTGGTCTCGGTGATTACCCTCGGATTCAACCTCCTCCTGCTCTTTACGCTGCTCGTGATCTTCGGCAACAGTCTCACCCTGCCCGGGCTCGCCGGTTTCTTGCTCACGGTGGGGATGGCGGTCGACGCGAATATCCTGATATTTGAGCGAATTCGCGAGGAGATCAAACGCGGGCGCGGACTCGAGCAGGCGATTACCGAGGGTTACAACCGGGCGTTTAGCACGATTCTCGACGCCAACCTCACGACCTTGATCGCGGCGTTCATCCTCTGGCGAGTGGGCACCGGACCTGTCAAAGGCTTCGCGATCGTACTTTCGATCGGGATCATGACGTCGTTTATCTCGGCCCTCTTCGTAAGTCGTCTCCTGGTTACTCAATTGGTGCGATCGGGGCTGCTCAAAGAGATCAAAATGCTCTCGGTCGTCAACGATACCAAGATCAACTTCTTGAGCTTCGCGGGTACGGCTCGAGTCCTTTCGGTCGTGGTGATCGTGGTCGGAATGGCGGCGCTCGTCGCTCGGGGGCCAAAGACGCTCGGGATCGACTTTACCGGGGGGTCTCGACTCATCGTCAATGTGAAGAACCCGCTGAAGGAAGAGGACATACGCTCTCGGTTGGCAGGCGCAGATCTCGGCGAGGACTTGCAAGTCCAAGGCATCGGTGTTTCGGACGGGCTCGCCTCCACTTTCTCGATTCGGTCGAGACCGAAACTCGAAGAGACCGCCAAGGAGATCTCGGAGAAAGAGATCTCTCAAACCTTCAAAATCAAGGTTGAGAAACTGCTCTCCGAGGAGAACTTACTGGCGCCGAACCTCTTCGCCGATGTTTCCAGCGAGCCCAATCGATTCAGTGGAACTGTTTTCCTTAAGCCTCACTCGGCGGGGGCCGAGTTTTCCGCCAGTGACCTCG
>CAYZYD010000408.1:0-4379 GCA_964482505.1 uncultured Planctomycetia bacterium
GGTGAGCTGCTCGATCCGCTCCGCGACGTTTTCGTCGGTCTTGAGCAATCTCTCAACTTTTCGAACGGCAAAATTGACCGTCGCATGGTTCCGTTTGAAGTATTGCCCGATCTCAACCAGCGACGAGCTAGTCAAGGTTCGCGCGAGGTACATGGCCTCCTGCCGGGCTCGCGAAATCGCTCGGGCTCGATTTCGTGAGAGCAGATCCACGGCCTTGACGAGGTGCAGGGAAGCAACAGCGTTAAGGATCGCCTCCAAACCGACGACACAGCGCCGAGGCACGCCCAACGCCTCCTCGGCGACGTCGACCGAGAGTGGCCGCCCGAGCAGAGTGGCCTGGGCGGTGACCTGGTTGAACGCTCCGATTAACTCTCGGACGCTCTCTTGGGCTCGTTCAGAGACGAAGTCGAGCACCTCTCCCGAGATTGTGATGCTCTGCTTCTTGGCTTCACGACTGAGAATCGCTTGGCGAGTGGCGCGGTCCGGCGGTTGAACTCGACAGACGAGGCCGGACACAAAGCGCCCTTGGAGTTGACGCTGTAACCGTTCGATCGCGTGGGGACGACTGTCACTCGCCAAGATGACCTGGCCGCCGCTCGAGGCCAAGGTATCGATAAGCTGAAGCAGCTCTTGCTGGGTCTTCGGCTTGTTTTGGATAACGTGGACGTCGTCGAGCACCAGTACCCGCAAGCTGTAAAACGTCGCCCGAAATCGGTCGATACTCTTCTCGCGCAACGATTTGACGAAGCGATGGACGAACTCTTCACACGGTAAATAACGAATTCGTCGGATCCCCTGTCGGAAGTATTCACGCGTTATTCCCTGGAGGAGGTGCGTCTTCCCGACGCCACTTGGGCCGTAGACGAAGAGCGGATTGTAGCTCCGACCCGGCTCGCGCAGGACTTCCATTCCGGCCGTGAACGCGACGTGGTTACACGTACCGACCACGTAGTTGTCGAGAGTCAGATCCTCGTGAAGCCCACCGATCGTCCGCTCCTCCCGACGATTCGACCGCTCGTCTGGAACCGCGGGGCCAAAGTCGAGCCGACCCGCTTGCCAAGGTCGGGCCGCCTCACTGTGGAGGCGTTCCAATGGGGGTCGGTCGAGAGTGAGCACTGCCGAATCACGAGCCTCGCCGGAGCCTCCCCCGGCGTTGCAAACCCGCTCGCGAGACTGACGATTGAGTTCGCTATCGATTCGGAAATCGACTTCGTAAGGACCAAAGTTCTGAATCGTTTGCTCTAGTAACTCCTTGTAGCGCTGCTTGATCCAATTCAGAACGAAGAGACTCGGCACTCCCAGGACGACTCGACCGGCCACTGGCTCTCCAAATCGCACGAGAGAGAACCAGCGTTCAAACCTCTCGGGCCCGAGCTCCACTTGGACCTTGGCTTTTATCTGCTGAACCTGCTCGGCCCAGCCTATGCACGACGGATGGGAAGAGCTCTTTGGAGGGTTTCGAATCTCCTGGGACATTCCGGTCTCCGAACCTCGGGGTTGTGACCGAGGATTGGAGTAGAGCTGGTGGGGAGCTGGTCGGGTGGTTATCGAAACCACGCGACGGTCAGTATCAGGCATGAAAATATTCCAGAGTACGACTAGCAAAAAGGTGAGCCCGAGGACCGAAGCGGGAGCTTCAGACCTTTTCTAAGGACAGTTGAGAATTGAGATGGCTAAAAGGCGAGCTCGGCCAGAATGCTACGGTGAACTCGGACTGCGCGAAGAGTTGCGCAATCCTCCATTCGATACACTTCCCCCGTTAAGCTCTTTTTGTTCTCGCTCGATACGCTGGGTCCGAACCCAGCAAAGCGCTCGACGCGACGGCCAATAACCCCGCCGATCCATCCCCGATCCCCGGTTCCAGACGAGGGCGACGCGAGCCGTGTCAGCGACGGAGTCCAGACGCTGCCAGGTCGAGTCATAGCGGAAGCCTCCCAAGATCGAGGCTGCGAATCGGTCGTACTCCCCCAGATCAAACTTCCAGTCGTTCTCCTCAATCAGTTGATTTCTAAGCGACGTCGGGGCTGAACTCAGAGAGACGCGGGGGCGTGAGCTGCCGGTGCTCTGAGTCTGACCGTTGATAAATACATAGACGTATCGCTCTTGAGACATGACTATCCCTACCACAAACGCTTTAAAGTTGACCGCTTCAAGCTTCGTACCGGCCCGTCTCACCAAGGACGCGAACCGAGCACCCGATAATGATTCTCGCAGCTCGTCCAAACAGCGCTTTCGAGATGATTACTGCGCGACGTATACCAATTGCGCTGGTACTGACGCAGACCGATATCAACCTCGAATTGGCCCTCGGGCGGCTGGCCCTCTGAACTAAAACCTCAAACCAAACGGCCAGGTAACGCCTGCCTGAGTCGCGGGATCACAGCTCGAACGGCACGAAGCCCTTCTCACTCGGAACTCGAGCTGCCATTGGTGATCCCTGTAAACGGCAAGAACTTTGATTAAGCCCAGATCAAGAACCGCGGACAGTCATTCCATCCCTCGAACTCAATACCCCGCGTCCAGTCGAACTCGACGGCCCAGTATTTCTTGGTTTGGAAATCTCTTTTAAGGTCCTCGGAAGTGCCCTTTGCGCCCTAACGCGTTACCTCATCCATCCGATTCAGCGAGCATTCAGTCTGACTAATGAAGGAGCAAATTTAGCAAACGAATCCAACCAAGTCAAAGCCTCTCAGCCCTCTTCGCTGTCACCACAAACCCATGCAGTAAATGGCCTTAGGGGACACGTTGCGGTTGGCAAAAAGCGCTCCATCTGAACTTTTTGATTTCAGCCTGAATGAACTCTTTCATAGATAATGAACCCGCTCACTTGCGACTACTCTCTCCTAGATCGCCAGCATTTCGACGTCACTCACCGCAGAGATCATCACGACGAAAGCGTCGATCGGATGCGAGTTGAGAGACGGTCAGAGCGCGGCAAAATGGGACAACAGACTTTGTAAAGATCGCCCTTTAAAAAATACAGGGACGCGCACCCAAAGAAAAACGACCGGCGGTCTCGCCGGTCGTCTGTGGATCTCAGTCTGCTCGCGCGATCGCCCGCAAGCCTATTCTGAGTGAACGCAGATTCACCAAGACTTGAGGGCGGGACCCTTAGCGGCTCAGTTCACGAAGATGAGGTTGTGTTGCATCAAAATGCTCGACTCAATTAGCGACTCTTTGTCACGCTTCGAAAAGGGAGCGCTGTAGAAGACAATCACGCGATAAGGCGCGAGGCTCGTCTTATCGCCTGCGTACATTTTGTAAATGTTGGCCCGACACCAGCGAACCTCGGTCCCTTGATCGTTCGTTGAGGTCCCTTTGAATTCGAGGGTGTGGACTTCGCGGCGACTCTTGCGATCGCGCTTCGACGTCGTATTGTCGTCGTAAATATAGGTGATGTTGCTGAAGTCGCGCTTCAACGACTCTTTGAACCCGTTGACGAGATCATTGAGCCGGCGGTCAGAGGTTGTCTCCTCGCTAAAAACGGCCAGCCATTGCTTCGGGTCTTTTTTTCCTTCGAGGAGCAGCGGGCGAACCCGGTACATATTCTCGAGCCGCACCTTCTGCGAGATGTAGTTGTCTTCGGCCTGCTTGTTCCCCTCCTCCTTGGCCTGCTTGATGCGCTCGTCGAGCTGGGCGTACTGAGCCGCGCTCCTCGCCTCCTGATCGACGATCGCCCAGCGCTCGATGAGCTCCTTTTCCTTTTTCTTGGGTCTCTTCGGTTTCTTGGCCAAGAAAAAAACGAACGCAGGCGGCCCCTGGTGAGTGACCTGAAGTTCTTTGGAAAGATGCCGCTCTTGCTTGGCCGGTTCATCCTGTACGGGTTTCGGACTCGACGTTGTGAAGAGGTCCGGGAAATTCGGGCTCAAGTGCGGACTCGCCTCGCTGGCCAGCGAAGCGATCAGCACGAGAGCCAGCACTCCGCTGCTGAACGGGGTCCTTGGCCACAATTTGGAAGTCATGCAACTCTCCGATTCTACGAGGTTTGGTGATTCGTCGTAGTGTATACGGGAGAGCGCCCTCGCTGAAGGTCGCTGTTGTTTTCTTTTAGAGGGGACGTCTTCTCAGAGCGCTAAGCTCAACCGCTGGCAGGACCTCAAACCAACTCAGAACGGGACGTTGGGGTGAGACGGGTTGCGTGAGAGTTTCTCTGGGGTTGGCCTGAGTGGGCCGTTTGGTTCGGGCGGCTCCAAAAGGGGCTCGAGAGCGTATTCACCCAAATGCCCTGGTTGCTTATGCTGTATGGAGGTCGGACGGTTGGCTGCTAGAAGGCTCATTGGGAGAGCCGCGCAACGTGCACCCCGCTTGGTGAGGAAACGGCGGGCGGCTAGTGTCCTGTTCGGAAAGTTCGAGTGAGAACTCGGCGAGCCATTCGGCCT
>CAYZYD010000409.1:0-4379 GCA_964482505.1 uncultured Planctomycetia bacterium
CGAGCGGACGCCTTGCGACTTCGCAGTAGCGGGCTCGTGAATAATGCGGGCTAGACAATCGCATTCCCGTCATAGATTCCGAAACGATAACCCGCTCCCTTGATCGTGTGTATCAAGGTCGGCTCAAAATCGCGATCGATCTTCTTTCTCAAAGAAGAAATATAGACTTCGATGACGTTGCTCGTCGGCTCGAAGTTCATATCCCAGACCTTCTCACCGATCTGGGTACGCGAAAGGATGCGGTCTGGATGACGCATGAAGTACTCAAGAAGCGCAAACTCCTTGTTTGAGAGTTCGACAGACACGTCCCCGCGCTGGGCCACTCGCGTGTGAAGATTGAGCTCGAGATCCGCGTGACTCAGAGTGCTCGATTCGCCCGCTTCGCCTCGTCTCAGGATCGCGCGTATTCTTGCCAAGAGCTCTTCGAATTCGAATGGTTTGGTCAGATAGTCATCGGCACCGACGTCGAGTCCGCGGACTTTGTCCTCGGTATCGGAGAGGGCAGTCAGCATCAGTATTGGGGTCGTCAGTGATTGCCGGCGAAGATCTCGACAGAGATCGACTCCATCCCGATCGGGAAGCATCAAGTCGAGGATAATCGCGTCGTACGGCTCTTGAAGAGCCAAGGCTTCTCCCTCGAACCCGCTGTTCGCGGTGTCGACAGCAAACCCGTTCGCCGTGAGACCCTTCTGCAGAGCCACCGCAATTTTCGGATTATCCTCGATGACCAAGACACGCATCGACTCGTGATTCCTTCCTCTTCGGCTCGGGGCTGTCGTTATCTTCCGGAAAGACTGAGCTAAGCTCAGAGCCGCAGCCGCTGCCAAATTAGAAGCGGCACCGTAAACCCTAAGATCATTGACTCTTTGGAACTGCAGCTTAGCTCGATTGCAGCATTTCCTCAGGATTAAAAAGGATTAAGGCGCATTTCAGCGAGGTTCCAGAGTCACAGACGATCCTCTTGTTGTCGCCAGAAGTAATAACTTACCGCGAACCGAAAGGAATACCGAATGACAATTTCATGCGATCTCACTCCGAAAGCGATTGAACACCTCAAGAAACTGAGCCGTCTCAACTATGACGCAGCGGAAGGTTTTGAACAGGCTTCGACTCGGGTATCGACTGAGAGCGGCAAACTCCTCGAAATGACCGCTCGAGAGCGGGCAATCTTTCGTGAGGAGATCGATGCGGTCCTCAAGAACTTCGAGACTGAGACCCCCGATTCGGGCACGACGCTAGGTTCACTCCACCGACTCTGGATGACGGCTCGGGGGACGCTGAGTAACTCGACTGAAGAAGCAATTCTCTCTGAAGCCGAGCGCGGGGAAGCAGTGCTGATCGAAGCCTATCAGGAGGCTCTCCTCGAAATTGGAGCCAATGAAGTCGGTTCGATGCTGCACGCTCAACTCGAAGCGATTCGAAAAGTTCAAAGCGGCATCTCAGAGTTGATTCGAACCGACAAAGCGACCAGCCAGAAGGGATAAACTTGACCGCGAGATCGACAAACACTTTCGACCACAAACAAGATTACTCAACTCACTCACGTGCCAATGAGTTGTTGCCGGAGTGTCCTGGAGAAGACATCGTACGGGAATCGAGACGCCAGTCTCTCCTGGGGCGCAACTTAATTCTCGTTGCCTTCGGGCTCAGCCTCGGGCTGTCCTTCGCCTTCCTACCGGGCTGGGAAGCTTTTGCAGTAGCAGGAATTGTTACGCTGATGCTAGCGCTGTTTCTCGCACCAGTATGGGCGGCTCACTTCACCAAGCGCGCTCAGGATGAGCAAGCGAATCACAAACCAAATCAGTAACTGGGGAAGGAAGGAAATATGAAAACTCATAGCATCAAGCTCAAGGACAACGCAACGAAAGTCCGCTGCGAGTCGTTTGGCGCAACGGACAAGGGCCGATTCAACCTTGTCAACGAAGACCAATTCATGGTTGCTTACTTAAAGCGATTTATGAGTATTCCTCAGTCAAGCGTCTCTGTGGACGGCAACGACCCCGACCAAACGGATGGAATACTGCTCTTGGTGGCAGATGGTGTCGGCGCTGGCGAGACGGGTCAAGAAGCGAGCGCACTCGTGGCGAGTTCGTTTCGAGACTACGTATTGGAAGAGGCGCCTTGGAACTTGAGTGCGGAAGAATTCGATCAAACCGATTTTCTCGATATCTTGTCCCGGGCTGCCAAACGGTGCGAGGGGGAGCTTCGGAATCGACAAGGAGCGCGAGCGCAGGTTGCGACGACGCTGACTGCGGCCTGTATCTTCTGGCCAGACCTCTACCTGCTTCATGTCGGCAATAGCTCCTGCTACCGACTCCGCAATGGAGAGCTGGTCAAGCTTTCGCGCGACCACAGTGTCGCCGAGAGATTTGTCCGACGCGGTCTGATGCGACGTCGGGAGACCGCGAACAGTAACCTTAGGCATCTACTCTGGAACACTCTCGGAGGTCGGTCCGTACCCGCCGAACCACAGCTTGAAAACTTCAAGCTTCGCGGGGGTGATCGCATCGTACTTTGTACGGACGGGGCGAGTGAACAACTCGCAGAAGATGAGCTGGCTCGTGAGCTCAGATCACACGCCGATGCAGAAGAGGCGAGCAAGTCACTGTTGAGGAAAGCGAAGCAAGGCGGCGGCCAGGACGACTCAACGGTTATATGCGCATTTTTCGAGGCGCCTATCGGTCAGACCTCGCCGCTCCCCACTTCCCTACCCGGACTGAAATCATATCGTCGACTCGAGCCGACGCCGGCCGAGAAGTCTACGAGTCCCCGGAATGAGGTTGCCGAAACGGAACTGCTCGCTTCCGAACTAGAAAGGAGCGCCTAATGGCGGAAGCCAAGAATGAGCGAGCGGCAGTGTCGCTCGAAGAGTTGCGCAATACGCCGTTAAAAACTCGTGACGAAACCGAATCGGGCCGGGTTTACGACTGCGTTTTCGACGAGAATAATTTTCGCGTCAAGTACGTGGTAGCTGAAACCGGTAGCTGGCTGCGAACCCGACGAGTATACTTAGATCCTGACAACTTGAATCCCGACTTAAACACTGCGGCAATCGACACGTCACTCACAAGCGATCAAGTGGAATCCGCACCCACTGTCGACACGGACCCCCCATTTTCTCGGGAAATCGAGATTGCCGCGTTTTCTGAATATGGGTGGAGCGCTGCCCTGACCCTTTCACCCTCTCCTTACACAGGGCTCTTCGGTTTTGCCCGTGCCCCGGAATGCGATCCAGCCGATCGTCCCTCACAGTCGCCGTCACTTCGAAGCATGCGGGAAATTATTGGCTATCGAATCCGAGCAACCGACGGACGGCTGGGATATGTACGCGATTTCATCGTCGACGACAAATCCTGGAAAATCCTCTACCTGGTAATTGATACCAACCGCTGGTTGCCGAGTCGTAAAGTACTTCTTCTTCCGCATTGGATCACTGGTTTTGACTGGCTAAATCAAGAAGTCGTTGTCTCTCTGAGCCGAAACTCGCTCGAGACCGGATCCAGGTTTACCCAATCTGAGGATCTCGACCCCGAACACGCGATGAGGCTCGGGAAGATATTTGCCCCGATCGCAGACTATCGGCGCATGGCCGATCAAAACTAGGAGCGTTGCTTGCTAGCGATCGGATCTTTGTTGCTCGTCATCGCGCTTTCTATATTCGTTACGCGACTCGCGACCGTCGCCCTGATTCACACCGGGCTCTCTCGCGAATCAGCTCGCTTCCAAGCTCGCTCCGCCTTCACGGGAGCAGGGTTTACAACGAACGAGTCCGAATACGTGGTCAACCACCCCGTCCGGCGGAAAGTCGTATTGACTCTGATGCTGCTTGGCAATGCGGGCGTCGTCACGGTCATTTCTTCGCTGATCCTGACGTTTGTAGGCAAAGACGAGCAGGTGCCCTTGTGGCAACGAGTTCTGGTTCTCTTTGCGGGGCTAGCCTTGATTTTCGGGCTCTCAGCGAGTCGGTGGATCGATCGCCTGCTTACTCGACTGATCGATCGGGCTCTCCGTCAATGGACCCGGCTCGATGTTCAGGACTATTCGAGCCTTCTCCACCTGGGGGGTGATTACCGACTCGTCGAACTCTACGTCGAGGAGCACGATTGGATCGCGGGAAAATCGCTTTCAGAGTCGCGCCTGAGAGACGAAGGGGTGATGGTGCTTGGATTAGAAAAGCGTGACGGCTCTTTCATCGGTGCTCCCGATGGAGATACACTAACCGAGGCGGGTGATCAACTGCTCGTTTATGGACGCACTCGCGCGATTCAGCGGGTCGACGAGCGTCTCGATTCGACGCATGCAAATTTTGAACACCAAGACGCAGTCGCCGAGAACATTCAAGAAGTGAGGCAAGCTAAGGACCAGGCGGAGTCCTCAGC
>CAYZYD010000410.1:0-4376 GCA_964482505.1 uncultured Planctomycetia bacterium
GCTGAAGCTTCTTGTTCTTTGATTCGAGCTCACTCTTTTCGTTGATCAGCAATTCGAGGCGCTTGGTGAGCTCACGGTTTGTATCGAGAACGAGCCGCGACTGCTCCTCTTCAGATAGGTCGAGGGCTAGATTTTCGGCCGCGACCATCGCCGCTTCTTGAATGAGTTTCTCGATAGTCCGCACGTCGAGCACATGGAGCCGGCGTTGACGGAAGCTCTCAGCTGACACCTCTCGCGTGTAATCGCGAATACTGTCGCGAACACTAATTCTGCCCTCCCGTCGTGCGGTCTGCTTGCGGGCTTGATACTCTTCGGTGACCTTTCGGAGGATCGCTTTCATCCGTTCGTGGAGATCTTCGAAAGGTGGATCCCAGCCGAGGATCGTCGAGCGCGAAGTGAGTTTGAGGGGGACCGCTTGGACCGCTACGAAGGGTCTTTGGCTCAGTTCGAGTTCGGCGTTCAGCGTCTGACCCAATTCCAACTCAGGGATTGGCTCGAGAACCGCGCCGACCGAAGAAACGGTGTGAGCGGCGACCCGAAGTCGGACCTGTCCATCTTCGATAATTCGAACGAAGATCGGAACATCTTGGAACGAGTAAGTCTCTGGACTCACGACCAAAGTTATCTCCGAAGCTTATTTTTTTACTGAAGTTAGGTCCGAGAAAGTAGCGTAAACCCCGACGAAGCCCAACGCCAAAATCTCCATTTTCGCGCAAAGACACACCGGCCGGTCCCTTCAGTAATTTGGCGGTTTCAGAGGAGCGGGTGCGCTTCAGCGCAAAATGACGACGAGACTTCGTTCAACATTATGCCGGACCGTGGTTGCGTCCCTATGTTTATTGGCAAGGGCCTGTCGAGCCGCGAATCCGGCCTCCGAACGAACCCCTTTCGACTTCTGGCTGCGCGGTTCATACTCGAGAGTCGCCTTTTTGGGCAGATCCATTGACGCAGGGCGAGGCCACGAGAGACTCAGAGGTCTCATGGCCATCTCAACAGGCAGCATGCGGGCCCACTCGGAATTTATAGGAAATCGACTGACTCGATGAACCGACCCCCTTCGGACCAAGAACCCTACTGGACAGGATCGGAGCGGCGCCGTCAACGAGTGGAAAGTGTCGCGAATGCTCGGTGCGAAGGTGTGGTCGTTCTCGAAGATATCTTCGATCCTCACAACGCCGCGGCAGTCTTCCGAAGTGCCGATGCATTTGGCTTTCACCATGTCGCTCTCGTGTTTCAGAAGCAGCGGCCTTTCAATCCCTACAAGATCGGAAAGACGGTTTCGAGTTCGGCCAACAAATGGCTCAACTTTGAAGCCTTCGATTGTGCAGAGCGCGCCTTGCACGCATTTCGCGAGCGTGGCTTCACCAATATTGCAACCTCTCCCGAGCCCGGAGCGCAGTGTTTGGTCACATGCGACCTGACGTCCGTTAAGCCGGCTATTTGGCTTGGAAACGAACGCGACGGGCTCTCCGCGAGGGTGCTTGAGGGCGCAGATCTCCGCATTCGAATCCCGATGGTCGGCATGGTAGAGAGCTTTAATCTCAGCGTCTCGGCCGCGATTCTGCTCTACGAAATTTATCGCCAACGCAGCGTGGCAGGTATCGACGCGTATCTCCTCCCCCCGAAAACCCGTCAACAGATCACCCGCCGGCTCCTCGATCGAGCCCTACCGAGACGTTGGCGACGCATCCGCAAAGAGTTCGGACCGACCCAAACCGACTGATCGGCCCAACCGGAGGCGGACCGGCAAAAGTGCCCGAATCGCGTCTTGATAAGCGGTTTAGGAGAGTCGTCTTAGGACTGGGGACCGGGGTCTGAGCTTCCCTGTCCTCCGGGCACCAGTTACGCTTATATTTTTAGGCGAGTTTCCCTTACCGCTTTGAGTCGATACGGTAGCCTCGCCAAAATTGTCGAGAATCCGGTCTCCAGCTTGCAATCTCCAGCCTGCCCTCATTGTACCTCCATTCGGCTTACCTCAGGGGGCCGAGGATCCAGAGACGTTCGGCTCCGAGTTTCTCTGGGGAGCTGCCTAAGGAAGTAAACGCCCGAAATGCTCGCTTCTATCGATTGTCCCCGCTGCAAGGCGGAAAACAGCGCCGAGCAGGACTTCTGTCAAAAGTGCGGCTTTGGCTTGCAGCAGACCGACGTGCTAACCTCGGAAGAAGAACGCGAAGAAGCGTCGAGCCTGATCGGTAGCACGATCGGGAGTAAGTACCGGGTGGTATCGATCCTCGGAGAAGGTGGGTTTGGTACCGTCTACCGAGTCGAGCAGAAACTCCTGGGGGAAAAGAAGACCTTTGCGCTCAAGCTCCTGCACGACGGATTGAGCCGAGATGATCACTTCCGCTCGCGGTTCGTTCGCGAAGCGAGTATCGCGATGGAGCTCGTCCACCCCAACGCGGTCGCGGTCCGCGACTTTGGTGAGACTGAGGACGGCCGACTCTACTTCACCATGGACTACTGTGCGGGAGAGTCCCTCAAGGAAGCGATCAATCGCGACGGGATGATTACGATCAACCGAGCGATTCGCGTCGTAGTCCAGCTCCTCGAAGTCCTCGAAGTTTCGCACGATCAGCAGATCATCCACCGCGATCTCAAGCCCGAGAATATCTTTCTTGATCGAGTCAACGGCAACCATGAGCGCATACGAGTCGGGGATTTTGGACTCGCCCGCTCCTTCTCCCACGACTTTTCGGGTTCGGATATCACCAAAGGCGGCATCGTCGGCACGCCGCGTTATATGTCGCCCGAGCAGAGTAAGGGGAAACCGCTCGATGGTCGGAGTGATCTCTACTCGGTAGGGGTTATCTTTTTTGAAATGATTGCGGGCGATCTCCCTCCCCGAGCCGAAGTTCTCTCGGGAAGCCGAGCCGAGGTCGTTGAGAAGCTCTATGAGTCGCTGCCCGAGCGGCTCGTGGTTCCGCGCGCCGTGATGGACGTGATCGCGCGGGCCCTCGCTCCCAAGAGTACCGATCGATATCCGACCGCAAGTGAGTTCCGCGAGGATGTTCAGAGGCTACCGACCTACACCCCGACCTATGTCGAACCCTCTGATTTTGCGATACCATCCCACCGTCGATTCAGCTTGTCGGGTCTCTCGACGATGGTCCTGATTTTGGTGATCGCGCTCGTAGCTTGGCTCTTTTCACCCTTTGGAGAAGAGGCGCTGGGTCAGGTCGCGAGTTGGCTCGAGACTAAAACGAAAGAATCGGATCCCCCCGAAGACGTTTCGAACCCAAGCGACTCAGGCGCTGATTCATCCAGCTCTCGCGAACAAGGCTCGCATGAGATCGCGAGCTCCCGGCCCGAAGTCAAGAATAATGAGTCAACCCCGCCGGCCAAATCGAACGTCGCTGAGCCAGAATCGACGAAGCCCGAGACAGCGCCCGAGCCGACCCAACCAGCCCCCGAAGATTGGGGGACTCTCGCCGATTGGCTTCCCTACCGGCTCGGCGACGAGCTGCGATTTGAGATCAAGCGCTTTGACAATACTTCGGGTGGCCTCGAAGAGAGCATCGTTGAGTACGACGTACAGTCGATAACGGAACATTATCTCGTGGTTCGGGATGCCTCGAGGAGATGGCGCTGGAAGATCGACGACGAGACGGGAGCCTTTACCGAGACTTTCGAGGGGGCGATTGACTCGCGCGAGTGGCCGCTTCTGCTCTGGAATGTCGAGGAGCAGCGCCCCCTTGAGTCATGGCAATTCGGAGATGTGAAGTACGAGGCTCACTTCGATCCCGCCCTCCCCGACCGTATTGAAGTTCTAGAAACTCGCGACCGAGAGTTTCGTGACGACGGAGCGCAGAGTTACTGGGAACGCTATTTCGTCTATGTCCGCGGAGAGGGGCTCGTTCGGCTCGAAGCCCGTGAAGTGCATTTATCCCAAAAGGGTGGCGTGCCCGAAAAGATCATTCGCCTGCGTCTTCAGCGGCTCTGACTCGGGCTACTGCCTTTGGATGGGACCTGTGTCAGTCTCGGTTTCAAGCTTCGGAAACGGTGCGCCGCAACGGCAAACGCGACTGGTCGCCGGAGCTTCAAAGGTGCAGAAACGGCAGACTCGCTTCTGAGGTTTTGGTGGCTCGACTGGCTTGACTTGTTCGCTCTCGCGCGCCGCGAGCACTCCGCGCTTGGTGCCGAGGATGTGAGGATTCTCGCCGCGGTACTGAGTGATCAACTCCTCGAGCCTAGGATAGTCCTCCCCTTTCTCCACGAGTTCTATCTGCTTCAAATATTCATCGTGAACGAGCTTATAGGCGATCTCGTTGTCCTTAGAAGCGTCGCGCTCCAGGGCCGCAATCGCGAGAGAAACGTCCCCCTTGATCTGCGCAATCTGAGCCAGAATATCGGGCCCGCTGCGATCCTCGACGACCTTG
>CAYZYD010000411.1:0-1209 GCA_964482505.1 uncultured Planctomycetia bacterium
CGAGGTCGCGCTGGGTCCAGGCCCTTCTGGCGATACAGCGGCTCGAGGAAAACGTCGATTGGGACGTGAAGAGTCGCCAAGGGCTCCAGGCGACCAAGGCGCGATTGAGACAGATTTGGGGACCGATTTCGGAAGCGCTCGCCACCTGGCAAGAGCTCCTCAAGCAGTCGGTTGAGGCCGACGGTACCACCCCCGATATGCTGGCTGCCGCTTCCGGTGTCGGGGAGTGCCAGGCTCTTCTCGGACGTGACGCCGAGGCGTTCCAGTCGCTCGAAACTTGCCTTGCCTCGGCCCGCGACTTCCAGTTTGAGAAGCTCTACCGCACGACTTTTCTCTACCGCGCTGAATTGATGATTCTTCACAACCGACCCGTGCCCTGGTCCGAGCTGCCTTCGTGCCACGCTTCGAGTGAGCCGCACCGGTTTGGTTGGGAGGCCGAGCTCAAGATCACACAGGCCCTTTTCGAAGAGGCCGAAGAGCTTGCTTTGACTATTCTCGAGTCTGCGCTGAGCGAACTCGAGCTCGTGCAGCGGCCCGCGGCTCGGGCTTGGGCAGGCTACTTGCTTGCGCGAGCGCGCGAGATTGACGGAAAAGTGGAGCATGCCCGCAATCTCTACCGGATCGCCGCCTACCAATTCGAACGCTGCGGCCTCTTTCGCTTTCAATCGAGAGCGCAGATTCGGGGAGCTCAGACCGCAATCGATCTCGGCCACGAGCAGGAGGCTCGTCGTCTACTCGTCCGAGCGAGTCTCTTGATCAGGCGGTGCGGAGGGATGTGCGAACGAGTTTGGCACGCGACCCAAATTTCACTGCTACCCCGCGAGGAGGGCGAGCCCCTCAACCAGAGCGAGACCTCGTTGACCAATTGAGCCCAATTCTCGATAAAAGCGGTACACAAGTGCCGCTATTGCCGATATTTTGATCGACCGAAGCGATTTATACGGCGGGTGCGGTTATCTCTCATAAAGAGGCACTTGAGCCCTCCTCGAAACTACGAAGCGCGAGTGGGTCGGTCAACGATCCTTGTCTCGCGACCTCAAGTTTCTAGTCGCGAAAGAGCCCTTCCGGAAGCCTCTCAAACGAACGGGGGCTTCAACCCGGAGGGCGGCGTCCGAGCGTCTCGGTCAACGTGGGTCCGCGGCGTTGCTTTGCCGCGGGGGTGTGAAGCTGAGGCTGCAGTGTGGCGACGCAGTGTGGCGACGCAGTGTG
>CAYZYD010000411.1:1309-4349 GCA_964482505.1 uncultured Planctomycetia bacterium
CGGGGGTGTGAAGCTGAGGCTGCAGTGTGGCGACGCAGTGTGGCGACGCAGTGTGCTGTGGCTGTCGCGCAGTTTGGCTGTCGCGCAGTGTAGACGCGCAGTGTGGCCATCACGCGGTGTAGCTGTCGCGCGGTGTAGCAGCGCCGAAGAGTTGCGGCCCGCGGGGTCCAAGTTCGGGTAACACGCCATTTGATAGTTTTAAACAAAGGAGTAGAGCATAGTAGAGCCAGCGCGTGAGGTAAAACAGCGAGTCCTAACTCGTCCTACCGACGACAAAATTCGAGTGATCGACGAAAACGGAGAGCAGATCGGCATCATCGACGTCCGTACTGCCCTCGAGATTGCTAACGAGCGCGACCTTGATCTCGTCGAGGTCAATCCGAATGTCGATCCCCCGACCTGTCGCCTCCTCAACTTCGGTAAGTGGAAGTACAACCAGAGAAAGCGTCAGAAGGGCAGTAAGAAGACTGTCAATAAACGCAAAGAGGTCAAGCTTCGCCCCAAAGTCGAAGACCACGATTTTGAAGTCAAAGTCAAGCGAGCCAAGAAGTTCCTTGAAGAGGGTCACAAGGTCCTTGTCACTCTGACTTTTAAGGGGCGAGAGCAGCGGCATCCTGAAATTGGGTTTACGTTGCTCGAACGGTTCGCGGCCTCGCTCGAGGAAATCGCTCGGGTCGAAAAGACTCCCTCTCGGGAGGGGAACAACCGTCTCGGTATGATCCTGGCCAAGAAGTAGCCTCGCGTCGCCTCTCTAACTCGCTTCCAGGACGGCCCCTGAATTTTAGCTTCCCTCCGTAGACCGTCGCTCTCGGTTTTGCTATGGTTCCAGATTGGCTGGAGTTAAGACGCTTCAGCCGTGTGAACCTCCAGATTTGAAGAGAGATGCTAGCCATGTCGAGATCCGGTCGCATCAAGCCGAATAAAGGGGTCTTGAAGCGCCTCCGAGTCACGGGAAAGGGCCGCTTCAAGCGCCAGCGCGCGGGCGCAAGCCACTTGCTCTCGCATAAGAGCGGTAAAAAGCGCCGCAAACTGCGAGGCTCGCGGATTTGCCCCCTCTGTGAGGAGAAGCGTCTCCGAGTCCTCCTCCACATGCCCGCGAGTCGTAACTAGCCTGGTTCGGCGAAATCCTCCGCGTTGATTAGTTCCATTCGATTAGACCATTCACCGGCATTCTCGGGGGTCAAGAGCTGAGGCTCCCCTCGCTGAAGCCGAAAGGAATACGATGTCTCGAGTCCGATACGGCGTCGCTCGCCACCGCCGTCGCAAGCGCATGCTACGCAAAGCCAAAGGGTACTGGGGAGCGCGAAGCCGGCTCTTCAAGTCGGCCAAGGAGACGGTAATCCGCGCCGAGGCCTACGCCACCGACCACCGTCGCACCCGTAAGCGAGACTACCGACGACTCTGGATAACCCGAATCTCAGGTGCTCTCCACCGCAAAGACCTCAACTACAGCCGGTTTGTCCACGGTCTCAAGAAGGCTGGCGTCGAGCTTAACCGGAAAATGATATCCGAACTCGCGATTCGAAACCCCGAGGCATTCGATCGACTCGTCGAGCTCTCGGCGAATTCGCAGAAGTAAGCACGTTTAGAAGCATTTGAAGGAGATAAGAACTCTCGACGAGTTCTTATCTCTTTTTTTGTTGCCGCTTGCCTGAGCTGGATGAGTCTCATCGGACCGTTTACACTTACCTTTCGCCCGCCGCGTTAGAACCCTGAAAGTGCATCTCATGAGAGTTGTTCTCTTGCTCGGCGTGCTCATACTTGGCTATTTCGGCTACCGATTTTATTTTCCCGCTTCTACAGCTGATTCAACGAGTACGGATTCGGCCGATTGGTCCGAGGCTCGTTCCGGTGGGGTAAACTCGGAGCAGCCCGAGGTTTCTCGGGCGAAACCTGTCGATCCCAAGCGACAAAATCGACTGATCGATCTCCTCCGCGATCGTCTCGAAGAGGATCCCAACAATCTGGAAGTTCTCTACAAATTGAGTATCGCTCTTCGCAATCGGGGTGAGCTCGACGGTGCTCTCGAGATTTGGGAGCGAATCGCGGCTAAGAAGAGTCCCTGGCAGGAACTTGCCTACGAGCAACTGTTTCAGAACTCGAGTGGCGCGACCCAGCTCCGCTACGCCGACTGGCTCGTGAGAAACGGTAGTGCTGAGTCGCCGGCTAATGCCGCGGCGAGCTACGCGGTCGGATCCGCTCTGCTCGTACAGCCTGAGGATTCCAAGCGGGTCGAAGGTTGGAAGCTACTCTCGCGAGCCTACTTTAACGGTGACGAGCGTTTGCGCTCCCAAGTTCGTCCGCACCTCGTCAAGACAGCGAATCAACTTCTCTTGAGTCCTCGGCGAACCCCGGCCAGTGAAGAGTACACGGTTCAGGCCGGCGACTCTCTCGCCCGTATCGCGCGCCAGTACGGAACCACCGTCGAGCTACTCGTTCATGTGAATCAGTTGTCGTCTGACGTGATCCACCCCGGTCAAACGCTCAAGGTGCTTCCCGGAAAAGTCAGCATCGTCGTCGACAAGAGCGAGTTCCAACTCGACGTCAAACTCGACGACCATTTTCTCTTTACGGCCCCAGTCGGCTTAGGCCAGTACGGTAAGACGCCGACGGCCACCTTTGTTATAGAAACTCGGCAGATCCATCCCGATTGGCACCGGCGGGGCCATCCCCCGGTTCCCTACGGCGATCCCAAGAATCCGCTCGGCGAACGCTGGCTCGGTTTCCGAAATACACCGGAACACTCTGGCTTTGGAATCCACGGGACCGACGAGCCCGACTCGATCGGAACCGAGTCTTCAGACGGCTGTATCAGGCTTCGCAACGAGGACGTTTGCGCACTCTTCCGTTTGATTCCTCGAGGAACCCAAGTATTCGTGAGGGAGTAGGTTCAATCGACCCAAACACGGGGCGCGCGAAACCTCGTTTGCCACCCAGACGACGCGATGCTCCCACGCGCCCCAATCTCGCCAGCTTCAAGTCGAAGGCACTAGTGTCCTGTTCGAAAAGTTCGAGCAAGAATCGCCGGCCCTCGACCTCC
>CAYZYD010000412.1:0-2528 GCA_964482505.1 uncultured Planctomycetia bacterium
GACGTGGCTCCGAGTCGTGGCCATTATCGGCTACGCAAGCGCCGGCCTCGTCACTTTCTTCCGGATCCTCACGACGAGTATCCGTCGCTGAGCAATTCTCACGACTCGATCGACCCGCGAGCCGGCGGCGTTACGACTGTGTTCGATCCCCAACGACCTAATAGGTCGCCCCCGGTCGAACCCGTTCGTCTTCCTGGCTAGTGTCCTGTTCGAAAAGTTCGAGCAAGAATCGCCGGCCCTCGACCTCCCTGGCGTTGTTGCCGCTCCTCGAAGGAGTTACCAATCCGACTTGCGTCGCGGCGCCTAGCCAGGAATGCCGAATGGCTCGCCGAGTTCTCACTCGAACTTTCCGAACAGGACACTAGCGACCGCCTGACGGCTTCTCGCTACGCGGTTCACGAATAATGCGCCCCAACGGATCAAGCGCCTCACCCCGTGGTTCACCTGGGGTTGCTTCGTAGAGAAAGTGCCACGCGAAGGCGGTCGGTAAGAGCCGCTTCCAGCGCTTGCCTTTGTGATACGGAATCGACCGCCGCACGATGAGCCCCTCGGCCTCGAGCAGCTGCTGCCACTCTCCCCGGGTCGCAAAGCGGTCGATGGGTTGGTGATGGTCCGGGCCCGGTCCGCCCCAGAGAACGCGCCAGAGCACCCCCGAATAGAACAGGTTGGGAAGGAGGATCCAGGCTCGACCCTCGGGCCGGAGGACACGGCGCATCTCGCGGATGCCGGCCCGGAGATCGAGGAAGTGTTCGAGGTTTCCGAGATTGTAGAGGACGTCGAATGTCGCGGCGGCAAATGGCAAATGGCACCCATCGGCACGAACCCAACCCACCTCGGGGCTCGATCGCTGGGCCCGTCGCACCGCTTCGCTCGAGAGATCGAGTCCCCAGACATTTCTCCGGTGGCCGGCTCGCGCGAGAGCTTGCACCAATCCGCCCAGCCCGCTGCCGAGATCGAGGGTCCAAGCGTCAGGGGCTGGTTTTGAGAGTTTGACGATCCAGTCGTAGAAACGGGGCTGGTCGCCAAACGGAGATTCGCGATAGAGCTGGTCGTAGGTCGTTGCGAGCTGACTTGGGGCCGAAGCGTCGTCTCGTTCGGGCGCGATTCTATTGGACCGGTTCATTCGACCGCGCCTCGAGCAGTTGATGATAAGTCGCTTCGACGAGCGCCGCCTGTCGCGTGGAGTCAAACCGTTCGACCGCGGTCTCTCGCGCATGTCGCGCGAGACGATTCCGGCGCGCAGGATCCTCGCGCAAGGTTTGGATGGCGGCGGCGATCGCCGCGGGAGATTCCTCTCGGAGGAGCACCCCGGTTTCGTCCGGATCGATCAGATCGGGCAGCAACCCGCGCCTCGAGGCGATGACAGGAACGCCACTCGCTAGCGCCTCGCGTGCCGCGCGACAAGTCCCGTCGCTTCCCGGCACCAGATAGATCACGGCGTCGAAGCAGGGAAGATAGTTCGGATACTTCTCGGGGGCGATGTAACCAGGAAAGAGGATCTGATCGCCCACGCCGGATCTCTGTGCCGGCTCCTTGGCGACCCTCGCTTGGTGGGTTCCGCGACCGAGCACCACGAGCCGCAAACCGGCGTCGGTGCGGGCGAGGCTCGCAAATCCCTCGATCAGTTCGGGGAAGAGTCGGTGGGTTTGCATCCGAGCCACGACTCCGATGACAAAGTCGTCGCTCGTCGCTCGAAACGTCTGCCGGATCTCGGCCGAGCGTTCGGTCGTGAAACGGTCGAGATCGAGAGCGGGGGAAATCGCCCGCGCTTGCACTGCGGGATAGAGCTCTTGCGCGTCGCGGGCCAGACCCCCCGCAAAGGTGAACAGGTATTGAGTGCGCTTGAGCGCCGTCCGAGCCCGGAAACCGGTAGGAAGCTCGGCGTCGTAGAGAGTGCGGACGATCGGGAGCGACCGAGGAGCCGCGAGTGCAGCCATCAAATGGTCGTTTTGAAGATGCGCATGAATGATGTCGAACGGCTCTTGTGCGAGCCAACGTTTGAGTCGCAACACATCGCGAAGGGTCAGCAGAGGCTTGCCGTGCTTGGAGAGTGTCAGCCGCGAATCGACCCGGAGTCCCCGTTTGCGGGCGAGGTCTTCCACTCCTGTCGCGCCGTCGAGCGAACGCCCAGCAGCAAAAGTGAGATCGACCCCGCGGTCGCTCAGCTCGCCCGCGAGGATCAGGGCGGGATCGGCGGGCCCCGTGTACTTGTGATTTGAAAAGAGGTGCAGCACTCGGGTCATCGGCCGGAATCCAGAGGCGGGTTGCTGAAGGGCGTCGGGGTCGCTTTCGCGGCGGAGTTCGAATTCGCTCGCGGCGAGTTTTTCGGAGGACGGTATTCTGGCCCACGACTGTAAACGGGCATCTGGTCGGGGTCGACCCCGCGCCGGACGAGTTGGCGACGTTCCCAGAGTTTGGCGTACTTGAGGAAGACGTAGAGACTCCCGAGGACCGCGATCACGAACCCAGGGAAGCCATCGCTGTAGCAGCGCAGCAAGAAATACATCTAGAAGAAGTTAATCTCAGCT
>CAYZYD010000412.1:2538-4346 GCA_964482505.1 uncultured Planctomycetia bacterium
GAAGAATTTGATCGGTGGTCGCGTCACCATACCGAGGAGGGGGCGGCGATGGCCCTTTCGCTGTTTTTCGCGGGCGGCAATCGTGGTGAAGAAGTCGATGACCTCGAGATGGTGTTTGAGATCGCGGTAGGTGTAGTGCAAGAGGTCGGCGTCGAGGCTCGCGGTCGCTCGGCCGGTTACGTAGACGTGATCGTGCGGGTTGGTTCCGCCCCAACGGGCCACTCGCCGATCGAAGAGCCGCACTTTGGTATCGGGGTACCAGCCTCCTCCGAGAATCCAGCGACCGAGGTAGAAGGTCTTGCGTCGGACCGAGTAGCCGCCTGGAGTTTTTTCATCGGGCGGGTCTTGGCGAAGCAAAGGCGCCACTCGTTCGATTTCACTCCGCAGTTCGGGGGTGCAGCGCTCGTCGGCGTCGAGAGAGAGAATCCAATCGGTCGGAGCCCGATCGACGGCGCGATTTTTCTGCTCGACGTGCCCAGGCCAATCGGTAACGACGACGTCAGACGTGTACTCGCGCGCGATCTCAACCGTGCGATCGGTCGAACCCGAATCGACCACAACGATGTGTGGGACCCAGGCGATCGACTCGAGGCAGTCGCGGAGGTTGGCCTCTTCGTTGAGGGTGATCACCGTGGCGGTGAGCGGCAGTGGTTGAGTAGATTCAGTCATCGATAACAGAGGATCTCAAACGAGAAACTGGGGTCGCCACGAAGCGGGCGCGTCGAGGCCGGCGAGTCGCCTCAAAGCTGCGAAGCGCTCGAGCGATTCGATCTCGCGCGCGCCGAGTGAGTAACGGATCGACTCGGTGAGGTAGCGGTAGGCGTCGGGAAAATCGAGCACGCCAGGGTACTCGCGAACTAAGTTACGAGCGAGAGATTCGCGTTGCTGGAGATTTCGCCGCCAGGCTTGTTGCAACCGCTCCGCGTCGGCCTGGGGGAATCCCTCGCGGGTCAGCCAGACGGCAAATACGAAGGGTAAGCCGACGGCTCGGTACCAGAGCGAGCCGAGGTCGTCGACTTCAAAGTGGGCTGGATTGGCGGCGAGGGCGGGATCGCCGATGAGAAGCATCGCATCGAGGTGGTTCTGCGACGGCTGCTCGAGGGGGTCGAGCCGCGGCGGGACTCTGATGAGTTCGGGAACGCGACGAGTCTCGAGATAGAACAAGACACTCAAGAGCGCGACCGAAGAGTTGCTCGAAAGGTCGACTGCAACCCTCTTGATATCGCGCCAGGGCGCCCGCCGAAAGAGGAGGATCGACCGAACAGCTCCGAGACAAGAGATACAAGGTCCCGGGATGATCCGGTAATCGTCCGCACGGCTCGCTTCGACTTGGGGCACGAGGGCGACGTCGAACTCGCCACGCCGAAGTCCTTCGGCGAGCAGGCTCGGGACTCGGTATTCGACTTCGAACCCAGGCTCCGCCTCGAGACCGGCGACCAGCGGAAGCGCGTTGAGATACCGGATCGCACCGACGCGGACCACGCGACTACCTCGTTCCCAGACGGGGCCGCAAGCGATGCCGAATCTGGTAGCGGCCCCGTCTTCGATGAGCCTGTTCACAAAAGTGCGACGCGAGTTTGCGATCTCGTTCGTGATAGGTAAGCCCAAAGCGGTAGAGATCGAGTGCGCTCAGCCGCAGGCCGGACCGCGCTTCGAACTTGAGATAGGAACGCCAGAGCCGGAAGAGATTGCCGCGCGGGGTCAGATCGCGGCGGAAGCGGCGCTCCTTGGTGCCGGGATCGAGATCGATGAGAACCACGCGGGGCGGGTTTGTCTCGGTGGCGCGCTGGACCAGGACGGCGTGCGGG
>CAYZYD010000413.1:0-4333 GCA_964482505.1 uncultured Planctomycetia bacterium
CAGAGGACCGAGTCGTGGTGAGTTCGGGTCAGAAAACTCGGGTCGATATAGAACTTGTGTGCCTGACGGACTAGCAAGTTGTACGCGGAATCCTGGGCCCCACCCAGACGCTTGATCACGCGATTTGCCGCTTCGATGATGAGTTCGTCCGAGCTGCGTTCGGCGAGTGCCCTGAGGCTCGGAATACTCTCGGGGCTCGAGATGTAAGAGGTATTGATCGAGGCGATCACGCCGAGCTGAGTCTGGACGTCCGGGTGCCCGAGGGCAACATTGAGCGGGACGATCGCGTCGGTCGCAATGGTTCCGATCGCTTGAATCGCTTTGGTCCGCTCGTCGGTCTCGTTCGAACCGAGACGCTCGACGAGTTCGGGAAGCAGGTAGACTCCAAACTCGTTGGCCATAGTAATCCGGGCCTTTTGAGCGCTGATCGAGTCGGAGGCGTTGAAGTAACGATTGAGGGCCTCTTCGATCCGAGCTTCGTCGCGAGAACGTCGACGCGTTTCGCGGTGCGAGATCCGCTCGAGCTCGCGCGCTTGGGCGGCGAGACCATCATGTTGGGTACGGATCATCCGCGTGAGTTTGGCCCAGGTGATTTTGTCGGTGAATTCGAGGACTTCGGCTCCGGTGGGGTCTTCGAGGATGGCTTGCTTGAGAATCTGCTCCGCCTCGTCGAGTTTGCCCTGTTCGTAGAGGCTATACCCCTCTTCGAGAAGCTGGAGAACACTTTCTCGGACTTCCTGACCGTGGGCCGAAGAAGTGACCACTAAAAAGGCCAGCAAAAGACTCCAGATACCGGCCGATTTGAGCGACAGCCGCATACTCGCTTCCTTTTCCGCTATTTCCTACTCAACCCGTCGGAACATAAGCCCCCCCGGTGAGCAGCTGTGAAGTGTCTACCAACTTTTAAGCCGGGCGATCGCGATCGCAGGCAAAAGCTCTAAAAATCCGCCTTACTTATCCTCGCGCGCCGAGGCGAAGCGAGTGTCCAGAGGGTTGATCTCACGAGTCTTTGAAAACGAATCGTAAAAACTGACGCTCAGAAGCGTCGTCAACCAACTCTCCGGCTGGGAAGCTCGGTTCGAACCGGGTCGGGTCCTTAGCACTACGGTTACCGTGACTGATGCGGCCATTCCTCCGTGCGCTCTCGTTTGAACTCGAGCAGCACCCCCATGGAGTTTGCCGACGCCTCCGACCCGGGCCCGCTATCCTAGCATGCCCAGAAACGAAATGAGCATTTTCGCTGAACCGTCTGTCTGGACTTCGCACAGAACTGAGGTTAGACGAACCAAAAGACTTCGAGTTGGACAGTGATCGCAGCCGAAGCTCCACTCGTAAGAATGGTGCGGTCGCCTTTGCTCGCGTTCCAAATCGAAGGATTGACGAGTCGATCGGTTTGAAGCCAGCCGCTCTTTGGACTCTTACGAACTGGCTGGCTTTTCCGCTTCGATTTCCTCTTAGATCAGTGCGCCGTTTAGAGATGGGTTCACCAAAAATGCAACAGAGCGATTATATCAGGGGTCGATGATGCGTCAACCGAGCGAGATAGAGGGGGCTGGGGCACTCGCGCTCTACCTCGAGGTCGAGCGCGGCGTCGCCGGGGACATGCTCCTCGCCGCCCTCCTCGGCCTGCTTGAGCCAGCTGAGGGTAAAGCCTTGGTGGCCGACCTCGAAGCCCTCATCCCAGGCGTGAAGATCCGACACTACCCCGAGCTCAGGCGTTCGCTGCGTTGCCAGCGTGTTGAGGTGCGCTGCTCCGAAGAGCGAACCCACCGGGGGCTCAAGGACGTGGTTGCGCTGATCAAATCGTTGAATCTCCCCGAGCGAGTCGAGCGGCGAGCGATCGAGGTTTTCGAGGTTCTGGCCGCCGCAGAGGCGGCCGTGCACGGCTGTGAGGTCGACCAGGTCCACTTTCACGAGGTCGGAGCGCTCGATTCGATCGTCGATATCGTCGGCGTGTGCGCGGGGCTCGAGCGTCTTGGAATTCGAGCTATCTTCAGCAGCGAAATTGCCTTAGGTCAAGGCCAAGTCGAGACTCAGCACGGTCTGATGCCAGTCCCCGCCCCCGCGACGCTCCAGCTCGTCGAGGGTTTGCCCACGCGTTCGGCCGGGGTCCGACGCGAGGTCACGACACCGACCGGGGCCGCTCTCCTACGCGTACTCGCCGGTGGTTTCGGCCCGCTCCCGAGCGGGCGAGTCCACCGCAGCACGCTCGCCGCGGGATCGCGGCAAGCCGCGGCCAGTGAGCCGATCAACGCGCTCAGAGCGATCCTCTTCGAACCCGCCGTCCGGCCGAGCGAAGAGTTTGAATTTGAGACCGTCGCGGTGCTCGAAACCCACCTCGACGACATCGCCGGCGAAGACCTCGGTGACCTGATCCCCGAACTCCTCGAGCGCGGAGCCCTCGACGCGTTCCTCGTGCCGACCCTCGGAAAGAAAGGTCGTCCGGCCTCGCTCGTCTGCGCCCTTGCGCACGAGTCGCAAAGCGACGAGATCGCACGGGCGATCTTCGAAGCGACGGGTACCCTCGGCATCCGAATCCGGACCGAGAACCGCCAAGTCCTGCGACGAAAATCGACCGAGGTGGAATATCGTGGGCAAATCGTCCGACTCAACTGGGGGTTCTACGGAGAGCGAATTGTCCACCGAAAGATCGAGTTCGAAGACTTGCGTCGAGTCGCCCGAAGGCTCGGCTTGTCGCTTAGACAAGTTCGAACCGAGGTGGAGAGACTCGCGAGTCCGCCAGACCCAAACTCCTGACTGGAGTATCGAGAGGAGTGCGGTTTGTCAGTATCGATTTGGCACTACACGCGAACTCGCGTTCCGACTCGGCGGGTGGACATCGCCATCGTCGGGGCGGGGGTGATCGGTGCAGCAACCGCATGGTGGCTCAAGCGAGAAGCTCCGCGCCATTCGGTCGCCCTGATCGACCAGGGCCAGGTAGCCTCAGGGGCGAGCGGTCGAAACGCCGGATTCTTGCTGCAAGGGACCTCGAAGACCTTTGTTCGCGAGTGCCGCGACCAGGGACGATCCCGAGCCGAAGCACTCTGGAACTTCACGGGTGAGAACCTCGAATTGATCCGACGGGAGCTCGATCCGAAAGCGGTCGACCTCGAAACGCGCGGGAGCCATCTCTGGGCCGGTTCGGAGCGGGAGCGCACCGATCTCGAGGAAGAGTACTCGGCGCTTCGCGACGCCGGCCTCGAGGTCGAGTGGTCCGAGCCTCCTGAGATGGAAGCTTCATTCCATGGCGGTCTCTTCTTCCCCCACAACGCCGCGCTTCACAGTGTTCGATTTGTCGACCACCTCGTCGAAGCGAGCGGAGCCCAGCTTTACCCAAACGAAGCCGTGGTGGGCTTTGAGTCAGACGGAGGTCGGGTCCAGCTCGATACCGAGTGTGGCACGCTCTTGGCGGAACGGGTGCTGTTTGCCCTGGGAGCACATATCGCCGAATTGATCCCCGAAACAAAAGCTTGGATCCACCCGAAGCGCGCGCAGATGCTCGTGACTTATCCCTCGTCTCAGAAGATCTTGGATAGTCCGCTCTATTCGCACGACGGCTTTTACTATCTACGCCAACTCGCGGACGGGAGGATACTGCTCGGCGGTGCCCGTGACCGATTCCTCGATACTGAGATCGGTTTTGAAGACTCCACTCCGGCTCGGCTGACGACCGATCTCGACAATTACTTTGAACACTGGTTTAAGCGCAAGCTGCCGCCGGTGCACTTTTCGTGGTCGGGCACGATGGCGTTTACGACCGATCTCTTGCCGATCGTCGCCCAGGCCGGCTCTCAACCGATCTGGTGGCTCTCGGGGCTGAGCGGCCACGGAATGGGCTACGGTTTTCGCATGGGGCGGCTCGCCGCGGAGATCTTGCTCGATCGAAAACCGCACGAGGCGTCGCTCTTCTCGATGGATCGCCTCACCCGGCCCAAGCCTAAAGGATCGCCCTAGCAGCCCGCCCGAAAACTCATTCCGCTCGGGAGGCCGATATCGACTCGGCCACGAGGTCGATCTTTCTTCGCTCCGCACCTGCCGCGAGTCTGGACGGCCTAGAAGTTTGGGAACCGAGCAGTACGTTTGCCCTCGCCGTGCTCGAGGAGATTCCTTATATTCCTCAAAGTGACTGAAAGCGAAGCCGACCACCGCGCGGGTGGGAACGGTAATTGATCGCGAGAAGTCCGCGGTTCCAGTCGACGAGGTCAGACCGAGTGCCTGCCAGGGTGGGCTCGATTTGTTCTACCCATTTCGGAGCGTGGGCTTGTTAGCCCAGCTCCAGAACGTGGGCTTGTTAGCCCAACTCTTGAACGTGGGCTTGTTAGCCCAACTCTTG
>CAYZYD010000414.1:0-4328 GCA_964482505.1 uncultured Planctomycetia bacterium
TTACCTGGCGATCTCGTGCGAGACCACAACCTCTGTCACACTTTCGGGACACCTTATCAGGGAGAGATTCTCGGCAACGCCGTCCAAGGTTTGGGCCCTGACTCTTTAAATGCACCCTTTGCTCTATTCCCCCTCTCGGGCGTCTCGATTGAGTTACCGAGCGGTGAAGAGTTGCTCACCGATGCGAACGGTCAGTTTGCAGGAGTCGGTCCTGGAGGAACGGTGGATGCGACCATCCGTTTGAACGGGCCTTTTGGAGTGGTTGAGAATCTGACCGGTCCCGAAGTCGAACTGACGACCACTCTGACCCCGGGTAGCTCGAATACAGTTGTCCTCAATGAGACACCAAGTGCTGAGGCGACGGCTCAACTCAACGCCTGGATCCACGCTTTGGGAACTCGCGAGTTTGTTCGTGGTATCGACCCCGCCTTCACTGGGCTCGATTATCCAATATCCATCGTGATTAACGGACCCGTTGCCTGTAATGCCTTCTACTCGCCCGGGGCGATCAACTTTTCCGCCGAGCTCGGAAACTGTCCGAACACGGCCTTTAGTACTGTGGTGACGCACGAGTACGGCCATGCGCTCGTCGACGCCCTCTTTCCCCCCTTTGTCGACGGCGGCTACAACGAAGCCGTTGCGGATCTCTGCGCCGCCTTGAGGCTCGTGACCCCGGTGATGGGCGAGGGGCTTGGAGGTCAAGGAGCGGCCCAGCGCAATCTCGAGACCGCCTTGAGGCGCTTTCCCGACGACCTTGAAACCGAGATTCACACCCAGGGTTTGATCCTCGGCGGATCGCTTTGGCATACCTTCCTCAATCTCGAAGAATCCCTCGGAATCGACGCCGCGCTCAACCATTGCCGCGATCTCTTTCTCTATCACATGTACTTTCAGACTGGTTGGATCTCGCCACTTCTCCTGGTGGATTTTCTCACTTTGGACGACGACGACGCCAACTTACTCAACGGCACACCGAATTACGTCGCTATCACCGACGCGTTTCGTTTGCACGGGATCGAAGTGGACCTCTTCTCGTTGATAGACATCGATCACGCCCCTCTAGGTCAGCTCGAGACTGATGACGTCTCTCGACCTGTGACCGCTCAAGTCGTATCAAGCCTCGACCGGACGATCACGGCGGTCAACCTGGTTTACCGGCTCGGTCCCAACCAACCCTTCGTGGCCCAAGCGATGACGCTCGTGGGCGAAGATCTCTACTCGGGAACACTCTCCGCGGTCCCTTCGCCGGGACGGGTCGAGTACTATCTCGAAGCGGTCGACGAGCTGGATAACACGGTTTACTGGCCTCCTTCGGCCCCAGAAGTCGCACACAGCTATTTTGTCGGACATGTCGAGTCTATCTTCTTCGACGATTTCGAGTCCGACAGTTCCGGTTGGAGCACAGGGGCGCAGAGCGGTTTTAGCGATTGGCAGCTCGGCTCGCCCAACCCGAATCAAACGAGCCCATGGGATCCCATCGAAGCAGTCTCAGGTGAGAGAGTCTGGGGAACCGATCTCGCTACGATTGGGTTTGACGGCGACTATCGCTCGAACGCGAACTACTGGCTCGAATCACCCGAGATCGATCTGCCCGTCGGTGGTCTCCCGTTTGTCAGCTTCCAGCGTTGGCTCACGGTTGAGCGCGATCCCGTGGATAGCGCCCGTCTCGTCGCTGCGGGTGAAGTGCTGTGGACGAATCGCACCGATCGGGCGACTTATGATCGCTCTTGGCGCCGGGTCGTCGAACCGCTGCCCGAAGTCGAGCAGACAAAGGTGCGATTCGTCATCGAAAGCGGACCCGAGTTTGAACTTGGGGGTTGGAACCTCGACGATTTTGAAGTTCTCGCGGTCTTTCCCCGCCGGACTTTTCGGCGGGGTGACGTCGACGCCGACGGCGATATAGACCTCGCCGATGCAGTTCTACTGCTCTCGTTCGGGCGCCAAGCTCTCGATATCGACTGCCTCGATGTCCGGGATATCGACGACGACGGAGACCATGACTTGGCTGACGCTATAGCTCTTCTCAACTATCTCTTTCTCGGCGGGGTCGCTCCACTACCGCCGTTTGACTTAGAGGGCGTCGACCCGACTCCGGACGGGTTTGGTTGCGATTGAGCTGCTCCCCAAGTGAACCCGTCTTGGGTAGCTTCTCTTCGGGGGCCCCGGGCCACTATGTTGGCTACTTCATACGAAGTGAGCGCACTTTTCAAACGCCCTCGTTAATTCTTCGGCAACAGCTTGAGAATTCGATTGGCGATGCCTTGCGAGCCAAGTCCTAAGTGTTCTCGCAGTTCTTCCTCGGGCCCCGAACTCGGATAGTCCCCGTCAATTCCCAGACTCGCAAAAGGTTTCGGGAGACATCCGCTCTCGAGAAGGACCTTGGCCAGGAAGGCCGCGAATCCGAGACGAGTCCGATGCTCCTCAACCACGAGGAGAGGTCGGCCCTCGACGAGCCGCCCCAAGCTCGCCGTGTCTAGCGGTGAGAGACGCGAGAGCGCAATTACTTGAAGCGAGATGGATTGGCGTTCGAGGAGATCGGAGGCTTCGAGCGCAGCCGGGAGCGTAGTACCGACCGCGACGACGACGGCGTCGTCGCCCTCGCGGAACGAGAGAAATCCGCCCTCAGAAACCGATGGCTCCTTCCCGACCTCTACCACTACGGGGAGCGGATTGCGGTGTACACGAAAGTAACTTGGCCCCGACTCTGTTATCACTCGTGGAAGAAGGGCGGCCAAGTCATTTGCGTCGCAGGGCGCGTAAACGGTTGTGTTGGGTAGGTTGAGGAGAGCTGAGTAATCTTCGAGCCCCATATGGGTCGGACCGTCGAGCGAAGGCGACAGCCCGGCGTGACAACCGGCGAGCTTGACCGGCTGATCGCCATAGTCGGCCGCGTTGCGAATTTGCTCCCACGAGCGACCAGTTAGAAAGATTGAGTAGGAGGAGGCAAAAGGGATTAATCCCGAGGAAGCGAGTCCGACCGCGGTACCGACGAGATCCTGTTCGGCCACCCCAACTTGAAACGACCGCTTGGGAAACCGCTCGTGGAACTCGTAAGTGAGAATCGATCGCGAGAGGTCGGCGTCGACAACCACAAGACGCTCCTCCGTCTCTGCGAGGGCAATCAGGGTGTCAACATAGGCGCGACGCAGATCTTGCTTCTCGTAACCAGCCATCAGTGTGGGTTGATTTCGCCGGCCTGCTTTGAGAGCGCTCGCCGTATCATTTGGAATTCTCGCTCGTCGGGAGGACGGCCATGCCAGGCTGGGTTTCCGGCGTACTCGGGCACACCCCGCATGATCTCGGTTCGAAAGATTAGAATGGTGGGACGCCCGGTTCGGGTTTTCGCCCAGCTAAACGCTTCATCAATGCTAGCGAGTGAATGACCGTCGACCGAGCGAGCGCGCCAACCGAAAGCTTGCCACTTATCGGTCAGGGGCTCGAGATTCATCACCGATTCGACGGAACCGTCTATCTGCGCGTCGTTAGCATCAACCATCGCGATCAACGAGTCGGTACCGCGATTTCCGGCCGACATGGCCGCTTCCCAGACCTGTCCCTCTTGGATCTCGCCGTCGCCGAGGTTGCAGTAGATAAATGGGGATTCCTGTTCAGAAGGGATCGATTGCAGATCGAGCCCCAGGGCCAAGCCGTGCGCAATTGAAAGACCTTGACCCAGACTACCCGGGGTAACGTCGATCAGCGGCAACCGTTTGCGATTGGGGTGCCCTTGAAGCGGCGAGTTGAGTGCCCGGAGGGTGCCGAGCGCTTGGCGCGGGAGCCAGCCTCGAAAGGCGAAGTAGGCGTAGAGCAACGGGACTGCATGACCGTTAGAGAGAACAAAGCGGTCACGAAAGTGATCACTGCGATCGTCTTCGCCACTAAAGTGGCGAAAGAGCAGGACGCTCAGATAGTCGGCCGATGAAAATGCGCCTCCGGGATGTCCCGATTGCGCGCGGTGGATCATCTCCGCCACCCAAATCCGCAGAGTATTCGCGATTTCACCCACTCGCTCGAGGGCGGGTCTTCGCTCCTGAGGGTCGGTTTCGAGAGGCCGTAGATGGTTGGGTCTCACGGAGCTCACAGCTGGCCACCTCGCATTATCAGAGAGACAGGCGTTATCAGAGGGAATACCATGCCCAGAGAAGAAAGCGCCTCAGCCTTTGGAGGGGGGTTTCGGGGAGGCTTCGAATCGGGATTCGAGCTCTGCGAAATCCCTTTGCTCCACGGTCAAATTGGTAAGCTCGGCTGAGGGTCCCACCCCTCGATCATTCTTTGCGCGCTCCTTGAGTCGGTGAACGATACCACTGAGCCCGATCTGGTCGGCGTAG
>CAYZYD010000415.1:0-4323 GCA_964482505.1 uncultured Planctomycetia bacterium
CTCGCCTCCGGTCGTCCGAAGATGCTCGCTTCGTCGGCCTAGTATTGCCCCGATCCCTGTTGCGACTCCCGTACCGCAACGACGGGACGCGACCGAACCCCATCAATTTTGAAGAAACCGTCGACGAGTCGAAGCACTACCTCTGGGGGTGCGGAGCCTTCGCCTTCGCCGGAGTCGTGATTCGAGCGTTCCAAGACTCTCGTTGGTTTGCCAATATCCGTGGGGCGCATCGCGATCCCGCCGAGCCCAACAAAGGCAGAGTCGTCCCATTTATCAAACCATTTGCGGAAACGGATTCGTTTGAGGTCGATCCGTTTGAGCTCAAAGCCGAGGGCGTCACGCCAATTCCAACCACGGAATTTATCATGACGGACTCACTCGATAAGCTCCTCAACGATCTGGGATTTATCGCTTTGAGCAGCTGCCAGAGAACTTCGGATGCGGTCTTTAATGGCAACGCTTCGGTACAGGCTCCACGCGTCTACGACGACGAAGTGGCGACGACGAACGCGCGCATCTCCTCGATGCTTCAGTACGTCCTGTGCGTGTCACGCTTTGCCCACTACGTCAAAGTTAACGCGCGCAATTGGATCGGTTCGGTCGAGTCCGCCTCGGCTCTGCAACACCGTCTCAACGACTGGGTCAACGAATACCGTGCTTCGGGGACCAATCTCAAGCCACAACAAAAGGCGCGCTTTCCGCTGAGCGACGCCGAGATTCAACTCTGGGAAGACGACCTCAAGCCGGGCAAGTACCGCTGCCGGATGTGGTTCAAGCCGCACTACCAGCTCGACGCGGTCGCCGCCAACGTCAATCTCACTACCGAGCTCACCGCCCCCAACCAAAAGTAGGAACGGTTAACCATGAGCGCGACTCAGCTCTTTGCCGCCGGAAAACTTAAAGAGGCGATCCAAGCCGCCGAAGCCGAGGTCAAGAATTCGCCAGAATCGCTCGAACGACGCGGGATTCTCTGCGAGCTCCTCTGCTACACCGGTGACTTCGCACGCATCGACAAGCAACTCGAATTAGTTCGCAAGCTGAGCCAGATGGAGCAGAACGTTGGAACCTCGCTCCTCCAAGCTCTGATCCGGTCAGAACTGCACCGCCGCGAGTGCTACGAACAAGGCCGTCCTCCCGAACTGGCCCAGGAGGCGAACGAGGAGATCGAGCGTCGGCTCAAGGCACTGCTCGAAACTCGTGAAGGCAACCTCGACGAGGCGAATCGACTCCTCACCGAGGCTGAGGCGGCGAGACCCTCGCTCAAGATCGAGGTCGACGGGGAAGCGGTGGTAGACTTTCGGGACCTCGACGATCTCACCTCTTCACTCTTTGAAGTCTTGACCTCGAACGGCAAATACTACTGGCTGCCGTTTCACGAGATCAAAGAGCTCCAGTTCGAGACGCCGAAGACCCCTCTCGATTTTCTCTGGCGGCCAGCCCAAGTCGACCTGCGCGAAGGACCTGACGATGGTCAGGTGTATATCGCAATGCTCTACCCCTCGTCGGATGCCGATCCCGATTGCCAGATCGGTCTCAAGACCGAATTTGTCGGTGGTGACGGCACTCCGGTTCGAGGAGTCGGGCGACGCATGTTCCTCGTCGGCGACGTGGCGAAGTCGCTGCTCGATATTCATGAGATCAAAGTCGAGACCGACGATGGCGCGTAAAATCAGCGATTACGACCCTCTCGAGCCGACAATTCTCGACCGGCTTATCAATCCGAACGCGGCCTCGCGGGGTTGGACTCTGCGCGATCTCAAGGAGTCGGTGCGACGTGATCTCGAGGCCCTCTTGAAGACGCGCTGGTATTCTCGAACGGTCCCCAAAGATGAAGAGCTCGACGAATCGCTGCTCAACTACGGCGTCCCCGACTTTTCGGGCGAAGACCTCTCCTCGTTCGAAGACCGGCGCCGCTTGTGCCAAGAGCTGCGGGCGGCGATCCTCCGATTCGAGCCGCGACTCAAGAATGTCAACGTCAGCACCATCGATAATAAAGAGGGGGTCGCGCGTACACTCAGAGTTCGGGTAGAGGCGGTGCTCTCGGTCGCTTCGCTACGCCAGGAGATCACTTTCGATTCGCAGCTCGATCCGTCGACGACGAGCTTTCGCTTGGCAGGAGAGAGCGAGTGACGGATCAACTGCTCGACCACTACAAAGAGGAGCTCAGTTTTATTCTTCGCATGGGGGAAGAGTTCTCGAGGAACCACCCCGAAGTGGCAGAGGGGCTTGGACTCGGCGCCGCTTCGGTTCAAGATCCCCATGTCGAGCGACTGATCAAAGCGTTTGCGTTACTCACCGCTCGGATCCGACGAAAACTCGACGACGACTTTCCCGAGTTGAGCCAAAGCCTGCTCAACATCTTAAATCCGAACTATCTGGCGCCAGTGCCGAGCTGCTCGCTCGCTCAACTCGAGCTCGATCGCGGGGCGAGCGAGCCCTACCCGGTGCCGCGCGGGACGACGGTGCAGACCGAACCGGTGGGGGGGGAGCCCTGCTTCTTTCGCACTGCCTACGAGACGCTCCTCTGGCCCGTGACGGTCGACCGCTGCGAGTTCCTCGACGGGCCGGAGAAGCTCCTCAAATTCGAACTCGTCACCTTCGACGAGAGTATCCTGCTCGGCGAGCTCAGCGGCGGGGAACGACCGCTCGATATCCGTTTCTTTCTCTATGATCACGCCCCCTACACCGACGCGAACGCCCTCTACGAACACCTCCTCAACGATGTGGTGATTATCCAACTCCAGTGTCTCGACGAGGATCGCGAAAGCGTCTTCGAACTGCGACCCGAGATCTTTCAACCCGTCGGCTTTGACCCCGAGGACTCGCTGCTACCCGAAGAGAGCCACACACTCTCCCCCTTCTCGGTGTTGCGGGACTACTTCGCCTTCCCACCCAAGTACCGCTTTGTCGACCTCTGCCTGCCCGAGGAGATCGCGCGCGAGTGTGGGCACCGACTTCGGTTCACGATCACGCTGAATCGTGGCACTCCCACTCTCGAGAGAAACTTTAGCCCCGAATCGCTTCGGCTTGGCTGTACCCCGATCGTCAATCAATTCCGACCTTCGGCCGCCTCGCAGATTCGACTCGATCAAACCCGGTCGGAATACCGCGTTGTCCCCGATCCCCGCCGACCCAAAGCGCTCGAGATCTTTCGAATTCTCAAGGTCGTCGAAGCGGATACTGGCCAAGAGTACGACCCGCTCTTCTTCGTGAAGCACTCCTACTCGGCCAAGGCTAAAGCGAAGCCACTCTTCTATACAAGCCAGCGGCGCCCCGCTCGGATGAGCCACGACCTCGCAGAGATGGCCAAGCAGCACGACGAAGTCGATCGCGGCACCGAGGTCTATCTCTCGCTCGTCGATCTCGATCTCAATCCGGCTACGGCGACCGAACGTACCCTGCACGTCGAAACCGAATGCCTGAATCGAGACCTGCCCGGCAAGCTTCAATTCGGCGGGGGCAAGCCGCGCTTGAGCCTTCCCGACGGTGGCCCGATCGCCGCGGTGCGCTGTCTCGAAAAGCCGACGCCAACCCGAAGACCCGACCTCGGGCAGGGCCTCACCTGGAAACTCGTCGCACAACTCGGTCTCAAGCATCTTCCGCTCGCAGACCCCGAAGGTCGACCCGACGTCTTACGCGAGATCCTCTCGCTCTACGATTCGGTCGATTCGGCCGAGCCTCGCAGCCGCATCGAGAGTGTCACCCACGTCGAGCTTTCGCGAACCCTCGCCTATCTTCACGAGGATGTCGTCAGCGGATATGCGCGCGGAACCCGAGTCGACCTGCGGCTCGACGAGGAGCGATACTCGGACCGCGGGCTCTACCTCTTCGCGTCGGTCCTCGAGCGATTCTTCGCCCTTTACGGATCGATCAATTCCTTCTCTCAACTCCGCCTTAGAACAGACTCCAGGACGGTAAAAGTATGGCAGCCTCGAGCCGCTACTCGACCACTACTCTGATCGAGAAGCTCGCCGCACGACCGCAGCGCTTTGCCCTCTTTCAGGCGATCCGGTTGTTGCACCAGTGGGGTTTCGCCGCTGTGGAGGGCGCGGGGGTAAATGCGCCCGTCGGTTACGCACGCCGCGGCGAGGCGGAAGTCGGAGACGCGGCCGAGCCGGTCGTAGCCGAAGGTGGAGAAGAAGCTGACGGCGTCGTCGTCGGTCCGCGCGAGCCGGTCGGGTCCGGGATCCAGACCGAACTGGCGGGCGCCCCGCCCCTGCGCGTCGGGCTCCTCGCTCGCGCCCACCATCGCGAAGTCGTCGTCGGTGAAGGGAGCACCGTCGTCGCCGGGGTCGAGCTCCCAGAGCTCGGTCACGATGCCGT
>CAYZYD010000416.1:0-4316 GCA_964482505.1 uncultured Planctomycetia bacterium
CAACCGGAATGACTCTTTGGGCGGCTGGGTAAGCTCTGGTCGCGGTCGAGCCACTCTTCGCAAAGGTCGAGTAGTCCCCGCCGGCGGATCGGTTTGGTGAGATAGTCACTACACCCCGCCTCGAGACAGCGTTCGCGAGTGCCTTGAACGGCGTCTGCCGTGAGCGCGATCACCGGGGACTCATAGCCTTGCCGCCTGAGCTGTCGCGTCGCTTCGTAACCATCCTTCTTGGGCATCTGCATGTCCATCAAGATGAGTTCAATCGGCCGGCCCTCGGAGGCGTAGGTGCGGACCAGGTCGAGCGCTTCCTCTCCGTTGGAGGCAACCACGACTTCCGCTCCGGCCGCTTCCAGAATGCGACGCAGTAGATTTTGATTGTCGAGGCCATCTTCAGCGAGCAGTAGTCGTCGGTCTTCGAGCGGACCCTCCTCGAGCTTGAGCGCCGCAACCTGGGGCTTCGGTTTTGATCGGACTTTCTTTTCGAAAATCGACCCCTTCTGAAAGTAGCTATCGTCGCATTCGTAATCGGGGAGAGTGACCCAGTTCGCCTCGTCTCGATCGGTGATCCGCAGCCTGAGCGTGAACTGACTCCCAACCTGGAGCTCCGACTCCACGAGAATCTCTCCCCCGAGCAATGTCGCGAGCGAGTTCGATATTCGCAAACCGAGCCCACTCCCGCCAAACTGACGCACCACCGAGTAGTCGGCTTGGCGAAACGCTTCGAACTTACGGATGGTCTCACACTGCTCGGGTGTCATCCCGATCCCGGTATCGGAAACTTGGAACTCGAGTTGTGGTGTGGTGTCTCGGTAGGTCACTCCGACTCGGAGCGTCACGCCACCCGCTTCGGTAAACTTGATCGCATTGCTGACGAGGTTGACGAGGATCTGCCGGAGCCGGGTCGGATCCGTATCGATCTGCTTCGGCAACTTCGAGAAAAAGGCGACTCGCAAGTAGAGCTTCTGTTTTTGGGCTCGGACTCGAAGCAGCGAGATGACCTCAGAGATGATCGCGGCCGGCGCGGTTTCGATCTTCTCGATCGCGAGCTTACCTGCCTCGATCCGCGACATATCGAGGATATCGTTGATCAGCGCAAGCAGATGGTTGCCGTTACGCTTGATCGTTTCGAGGTGCTGCTGCCGAGTCTCCTCGCGCGCTTCGCCCTCGAGCAGTTCGGCAAAGCCGAGAATCGCAGTCATCGGAGTGCGAATCTCATGGCTCATGTTGGCGAGGAACTCGCTCTTGGCGTGGTTCGCCGCGTCGGCAAGCTCTTTCGATTCCTTGAGGAATCGCTCTTTCTGCGAGCGGTCGAGCTCCACTTCGGCCCGGTAGCCGAAGTGCCGCAGCAGAGTCCAGAGGTCGAAGTTCTCGGCGATGGGTTGGCTGTGCAGCGCGAACAAGATGCCGATACATTGTCCAAATGAGTCGTAGAGGCGGCAGGCCGCGTACCCTTCGGCCTTGACGTCTCGGAGCATCGGATCTTGGGGAAACCGGCTCTGTACGTCGCGGCGGTAGAGACAGAAATCCCGATCGAGGACCGTTTCGCACGGGGTCCCGGCGAGCTCATACTCGAGCGGTTCGAGCGACTCCCCGCGATCAACTCCGGCCACGAGCTGGGCGCTCAAAGGTTTTGTATTGAGGATCCGACTCACGCCGACGATGTCGAGATTGAGCGTATCGGCCGCGGCCCTCGAAAGCGCTTCGAGTCGCTGACGCTCACCGCCGTCAAGACGGAGCAGGTTGATCGTCTGCAGCGCGATCTCGGCCCGCTTGCTCTCGTCGATGTCGACGTGGTGCCCGATCATCCGAACCGGTAAATTCTCCTCGGACCATTCGACGACTTGGCCGATATTGAGGAGCCACTGCCAATTGCCGTCGCGGCGTTTCAGCCTCGTTTCGGCTCGGAAGACCGTGGTCTCACCGGAGAAATGTCGGGCGAGTTGTCGTTCGGCCACTTCGAGATCGTCGGGATGGCAGAGACTCCGCCACGTATCGAGGTGCGGTGCGAGCTCTGGGAGTTCGTAGTCGAGAACCTCGCAGAAGACATCGTCGAAATGGAACCGACCGCTCGGTCGGTGCCAGTGCCAGAACCCCGGGGCGGGACGTTCGCTCTCGGCCTGAGGCGTCGACTGCGGCCGCTCGACGATGACGGTCCCGATAAAGTCACCACCCTCGTCCCAAATCGGGATCGTATGGCTATCGACGATAACGCCATCGGGATATTGGACACTCCCCCTCGCGGTCGACCGCGCTTGGATCGCACGGTTGAGTGCCTCGACTTGATTCGAATCGCCTCCGCGTTTGAGTAGCTCCTCGACGAGTGGAATCCGGTTCATCGAGGTCGGGGCCCCGGGATTCCCGACGGAAATCGAGGCGAAGAGACACCCACTCGCGTCGACCACGAGCACCGGCCTCACGTGGGGCGAGGCGGTCTGGGCGATCGATTGGGCTATCGAGAGCAGTCGGTGGGCAGGGTCGGGGGAACCACTGGAGGGCTGAGCCATCATGTCCACATCGTCGACGAACTCGCCCAGCAAATTGAGTCAGTAAATACCAACCTTGGTCAACTCCCGCCCTCGAAGTGGCCGAGTCGGGCTGAGACAAAGATCAGGAGTTCGCGCGACTCTCGACTCTCCGTTTCGCGCCGAAAGAGTCGACCGATAATCGGAATGTGCATCAGCCCCGGGATACCCTGCGTGAGGCGGGCAACTCGCTGCGTGCGGAGCCCCCCGAGAATCACGGTCCCACCGTCGGGAACGGTGAGCTGAGTATCGAGGAACCGCGTCTCGATCACGGGGCGCGTGATGCGCGGAGTCATCACTCCGCTGACCACCGCGCCCTCTTGAATCGTCACTTCGTCGACCTGATCTCGCACCACGGGTTGAAGTCGCAGGAGGACCGAATTGTGGTCCGCTCCGATCGACGGGGTCACATTGAGAACGATGCCGACAAAGTTTTCGTCGTTGATCTGAGCGACGAGAGCGACATCGGAATCGGTCGAGCTAAGCCCGTCCGCCGCGACGAGCTGGCGATCGAAGACAGGTTCGTAGCCTTCGACGTAGGGAAGGTTGGTCGTGAGCGCGAGCGTTGCTCTCGAGTTGTTGACGGCCGCCACGCTCGGAGCCGAGAGCACTTCAGCTCGCTCGTCGGTTTGGATTGCGCGCAGCAGGGCTCGGAAACTCGGTTCGGTCAAAAGGCCGAGTACCGAAAGACGCAAACCGTCCGCAACGCCCGCAGTCGGCTCGGGAATCCCAAACTGAGTGCCGCTCCCCTCCCCGAGCACTACCTGGGACTCCCCCTGCTTCTTACGCACCGCGTAATCCTCGAGGAGGCTGAATTCGACCCCGAGCTCTCGGCCGAATCCGCTGCCGACCTCGACAAAGTAGGCTTCGATCACCACGCTCAACGGGAGCTGACTCATGAGATCGAGACTCTCTTGCACGCGATCGAGCGTTTCGTCCGCGCTTCTGACAAAGACGAGGTTCCGTTGTTTATCGAGGTACCAGCTCGACCCTTCGGGCCAGGGATAGAGGTCGGGAAGTCGGCCGAGAAAGCGCTCGACGTGGGTCGGCACGATCTCGGGGTTCGCCGCGAGTGCGCCCTGGTCTCGCTCTTCGCCCGTCTGTTGGTTACGCGAGATAAACGAAAGCTGGTTGAGCCCGCGAAAGTCGAGCGGGGCCGCCTCGAACACCAAGCCCGCGTCGAGGGGGTAGACGAGGAGGGGAAGCTGCGTCTCCCCCGCCGCCCGAACCCGGAGCAAAGTGCCTTCGGGTTCGAAGCGCATCGGAAAGAGCGCCTCGAGTTCGTCGATGAGTTGGGAAAGCGGCAAGTCTTCGACCGATAAGGTCAACCGCGCGTCGGCATCGACCGACTCATCGATGATAAGTTGGAGACCCGTGCTCCGTGCTATTGTGTCGAGACAGTTTGAGAAGAGCGCTTGGCGTACCTTGAGTGTGACCCGTCGGCGCGCGATCTCAGGATCGAGACGACCGGCAGCGCCCATCCGGACAGGCGTCCGCATCGGCGGCGAAGCGCGGAGTCGGCTTGAAGATTCTGCTTCGAGGGTGATCAACTCGCGCGCGAGTTCGCCGGGAACGTAAGGGGAGCGCTCAGCGCAGCTCGCAGCCACGAGCGCGCCGAGAAGGGCGAGGCGTCGAACGTCGAAACGCAAACCGGGCCTTTCGGAATGAGGGGCGCCGCGCACCCACTGAAAAAGTCATTCCGCTTTGAGGCTACTCAAGCCAACTGCAAGACAACTGCTGACTAGTGTCCTGTTCGAAAAGTTCGAGCAAGAATCGCCGGCCCTCGACCTCCCT
>CAYZYD010000417.1:0-4306 GCA_964482505.1 uncultured Planctomycetia bacterium
CAGGAGCGTCTCGATGACGATGAACGGCGCGGTGCTCCCCGTGCTCGCGCTCTACATCGTCGCGGGGGAGGAGCAGGGCGTGGCGCACGAGGATCTGAGCGGGACGATTCAGAACGATATCCTCAAAGAGTTCAAGGTCCGAAATACCTATATCTACCCGCCTCAACCCTCGCTTCGGATCATCGCCGATATCTTTCGTTACACTTCCGAGGAGATGCCCAAGTTCAATTCGATCAGTATTTCGGGCTATCACATGCAGGAGGCGGGAGCGACACCGGAGCTCGAGCTCGGCTACACGCTCGCCGACGGACTCGAGTATCTGCGGACGGGGCTCGAGGCGGGGTTGGCTATCGACGCCTTTGCCCCGAGGCTCTCATTCTTCTGGGCGATCGGGATGGACAACTTACGCGAGATCGCGAAGCTTCGCGCCGCTCGCTTACTCTGGGCCTCGATCGTTCGCCAATTTCATCCGCGCAATCCCAAATCACTCTGCTTGCGCACCCACTCGCAGACGAGCGGCTGGTCGTTGACGGCTCAGGAAGTCGTGAACAATGTCACGCGTACTGCGATCGAGGCGATGGCGGCGACGCAAGGTCATACGCAATCGCTCCACACCAATAGCTTCGACGAAGCGCTCGCGCTTCCAACCGATTTCAGCGCGCAGATCGCTCGCAACACCCAGCTCTTTCTCCAGCACGAGACCGATACCTGTCAGACCGTCGATCCGTGGGGAGGCTCGCGAGAGCTCGAGCGACTGACCGACGAAGTCGGCCGCGCGGCGTGGCAGCACCTCGTCGAGATCGAGGAGAATGGGGGAATGGCGCGGGCGATCGAAGCGGGGCTGCCCAAGCTCCGAATCGAAGAGGCGGCGGCGCGCGCTCAAGCGCAGATCGATTCGGGACGGCAGGCGATAGTCGGAGTGAACCGCTTTATCCCCGAGCACGAGGAGCCCGTCGAGGTGCTCAAGGTCGATAATGCCGAAGTCCGCGCGGGGCAGATCGCTCGGCTTCGCGAACTCAAAGCCTCGCGTGACGAAAATAAAACGCAAGCGACGTTGCGAGCAATTCAAACCTCAGCCGAAACTGGAGAGGGCAATTTGCTCGCGGCCTGTGTCGAGGCGGCGCGAGCCCGCGCGACCGTCGGTGAGATGAGCGAAGCCCTAGCGTCGGTCTTCGGACGACACCAAGCCGAGATCCGAGCCCTGAGTGGGGTCTACATGCGAGAGATTGAGAACGATCCCGACTGGCAGCGGGCGCGCGAAGCGGTTAGCCAATTTGCCGACCGCGCCGGTCGTCAGCCGCGGATGCTCGTCGCGAAACTCGGTCAGGACGGGCACGATCGCGGGCAAAAGGTGATCGCGACCGCGTTCGCCGACCTCGGGTTTGACGTCGACGTCGGCCCGCTCTTTCAAACTCCGGCCGAGGCAGCGCGTCAAGCGGTCGAGAACGATGTTCACGTGGTCGGGGTTAGTTCGCTGGCCGCCGGGCATCTGACCCTCGTGCCCGAGATTCGTGAGGAGCTCGACCGACTCGGGCGGAGCGATATCTTGATCGTGGTCGGTGGCGTGATCCCACCGCAAGATCACGAAGCTTTGAGACAAGCGGGTGCCAACTTGATCTTTGGCCCCGGGACCGTGATTCCGAAAGCGGCGCAGAGAATCCTCGAGTTGCTCAGCGCGGAAGCCGAGTCGTGAGGGTTCGGAGCCACGGAGTCGAACCGCCGCGAGAGCTTCTCTCCCGTCGAGGGGCGGGTTAGACGCTACCGTGAAGAAGCATATTGCCCTCAAGCTCGACGATTACCTCAAGGGCCTCGAGTGTCGCGATCGCGCCGTCCTCGGTCGCGCGATCACGCTCGTCGAGTCGCGTCGTGAACAAGATCGCGCCTTGGCTCGCGATCTCATCGCCGAGCTCGACCAGACTAACGATGGCTCGAGCTCGACCTTGCGGCTCGGAATCACAGGGGTGCCCGGCGTCGGGAAGAGCACCTTTATCGAGCTGTTCGGTGAGCGACTTTTGAATGAGGGGCACCGAGTCGCGGTACTCGCCGTCGATCCGACGAGTCGAGAAACCCACGGAAGTATCCTCGGCGATAAAACTCGGATGCCGCAGCTCGCGCGCGCCGAGAACGCCTTCATCCGACCCTCCCCCGCGAGCGGCACCCTCGGTGGCGTCAGCCGGGCGACACGCGAGTCCATCCTCATCGTCGAGGCGGCCGGGTTTGACGTGGTCCTCGTCGAGACGGTCGGCGTCGGTCAGTCGGAGACTCTCGTGGCCGAGCTGACCGACTTCTTCGTGCTGCTCGCGCTGCCGACCGCGGGTGACGAACTCCAGGGCATCAAGAAAGGGATTCTCGAGCACGCCGACTTTGTGCTCGTCAACAAAGCCGATATCGATCCCGTCCAAACCCGGCAGGCGTGCCGCGATCTCTCGGCCGCCTTTCGGCTGCTCGGACTCGATACCGAGATTATTCCGGTCAGTGCAAAGAGCGGGTCCGGAGTGGACGAGTTTTGGGAGTCACTGTCGCGTTCCGTGCGAGCGGCAACCCAGTCGGGCTCGCTTGCGCTTCGTCGGCGCGAACAGGGAATTCGTTGGATGCAGAGTTGGGTCGAGCGCGAACTCATCGATCGACTCGAGCGTGATCCGCAATTTTGTCAGCTCAAGGCCGAACTCACCGCCCAACTCGAGCGGGGTGAGATCGCCGCGAGCCAAGCCGCGCTTCAACTTCTCGAATGCTGGGACCGACCCCATGAATAGTGCTCAAGTGACGCGAGTCTTGTTTGTCTGTTTGGGAAACATCTGTCGAAGCCCACTCGCCGAGGGGCTCTTTCGCCACAAGGTCGAGGCGCGAGGACTCACCGAGCAGTTCCATGTCGACTCGGCCGGAACCGGTGATTGGCATATCGGGCATCCCCCCGACGAGCGGATGCTCGAAACAGCGCTCGGGCGCGGAGTCCAATTGACGAGTCGCGCGCGTCAGGTTCGGAAGTCGGACTTTGTCGAGTTCGACGTGATCTACGCGATGGACCGCGCCAACCAGCGGGACCTCCTCGAACTCGGCGCTCCCGACGAGAAGGTGAAGCTCTTCCTAAAGTCCGATCCCAAGGCTGAAGTTATCGAAGTGCCCGATCCCTACTTCGGGGGACTCGAAGGATTTCATGAGGTCTTCGATCTCGTCGATCGAGCCTGCGAAGCGATTCTCGAAGAATACGAACAAAGTTGACTCAGGAGGCGATTCGAACCGCGGTCGAGCGAGCGGGATTGGGGTCTTTGCGTCGGTTCTCACCGCGCGGGCCCGTCTCGATCGTCGAACTCGATCGGGGTCAAAGCCTGGTAGCGAAGAGCGCCCGGGCCGGAGGCAGTGCGCTAAAAGAAGAGGCGCGCGGTCTCCGCGCTCTGCGAGCGACGCGGACGGTTCGGGCGCCCGAGGTCTTCGGGCTCTTTGCGGTCGGGACAGAAGAGATCTTGCTCTCAAGTTATGTCGAGCCGGCCCGAGCCTCGTCTGACATTTGGGCGGACTTCGGTCGCGATCTCGCCGCGCTCCATAGAGCCGACTTGAGTCTGCTCGGCAGCGCAGCCGGCGACGAGAGTGCAAGGAGCTTTCGCGCCGACCACTACGGCTTTATTGCGGATAACTTCTGTGGTCCGACGCCGCAGCCCAACGGTTGGTGCCCCGACTGGGTCGAGTTCAACCGAGTTCACCGGATCGGTTATCAGATCGAGCTCGCGCAATCGCGAGGTCTCTTGTCGGGTCGGCAGCGCGAGCAGTTCGAAGCGGTCACCCAAGGGCTCGACGCGTGGCTACCGAGGAATCCGCGACCCGCGCTGTTACACGGCGATCTCTGGAGTGGCAATTCGATCGCGACGCGCGAATCGGTCGCGGTGATCGACCCCGCCGTTTCGATCGGCGACGGTTGGGCCGATATCGCGATGATGCGTCTCTTCGGCGGCTTTCCCGAGCCGGTGTTTGCGAGCTATCGGGAATCGACCGGTGAGGACGAGCCGCGCGAGGCAGTGCTCGTCTATCAGCTCTACCACGTTCTCAACCACGTCAACCTATTCGGCGGGGGCTACCTGAGCCAAGCGCTCGAGATCGCCCGCCAACTGACGCGAAGCTGAACGCTTGTCGCGGATCGGGCAACAGCCCGCATTATTCACGAGCCCGCTACTGCGAAGTCGCAAGGCGTCCGTCCGTCTTCCTTGCGAGCGAACGCCTTGCGACTTCTCGCTACGCGGTTCGTGAGTAATGCGGGACTCTAGAGGTCCGACCGGAAAGTGCAGTTGGCGAGGGTGGGGACCACGGCGGTCGA
>CAYZYD010000418.1:0-4272 GCA_964482505.1 uncultured Planctomycetia bacterium
ACGGATCCATACCCTCATTGCGAAAGACGCGCGCCATCTCGTAAACCCGATCGAAACCGCCGACGATAAGACGCTTGAGGTAGGTCTCGGGAGCAATCCGAAGATAGACTGGCATATCGAGCGCATTGTGGTGGGTCATAAATGGCTTGGCGAGCGCGCCTGACGGCTTGACTTGGAGCACCGGCGTTTCGACCTCGTCAAAGCCGTGACGGTCGAGGTAGTTGCGCAGCTCGCGAACGACGCGGTGCCGGAGCCGAAATCGCTCGCGGCTCTCAGCGTCCATCACGAGATCGAGGTAGCGACGGCGGTAGCGCAGCTCTTGATCGGTGATCGAGTGGTACTTCTCCGGCATCGGCTGGAGCATCTTGCCGAGGAAGACGTACTCAGACGCCTGTACGGTCAGCTGACCCTTCTTGGTCAGATAGGTTTCCCCCTCGACTCCGACGAAGTCCCCGATGTCGACGAGCTTCTCAAACTGCTTGTAGGTCTCCTTGCCGACCACGTCGACTTGGAGGCTGACTTGGCAGCGCCCCTCGATATCGAAGAGATCGAAGAACATAAATTTGCCAAATCCCCGCCGCGAGACGATTCGACCCGCGATCCGAACCCCGGTTGTGCCCTCGGAAAGTTCCGCTGCTTCCGCCAGAGTGTGGGTCCGCTCAAACCGTTCCGGGTAAGGATTGACGCCCACCTCGCGCAAGCGCTCGAGCTTTTCGATCTTCACTCGGCGCAACTTGTCCTGGCTCAAAGGGAATCTCCTTGATCGGCGAGTATGAAATCGATCTGATTTGGGTTGAGGACGCTTGATTCGCGAGTCGTCCGACCCGAGTAACGTTCTCCAACCATGCCAATCCAACCATGCCAATCCCACAATGTACGTGAGTTATGAAGACGGAACAAGTCGAAGGCGGGCCCCGCGCCACCACCGACACGTTTCGCTATAGGAATGCGATGGACCCGAGACACTTTCCGCGGCTGAGTACCCCCTTCGACTCTGTCGCCACTCCCTTTCACGCCACGACAGTTCTGACCTGTCGACGCGAGGACCAAGTCGCGATGGCCGCCGACGGTCAAGTCACTCTCGGCGACGCCGTCGTCAAAGGCAATGCCGCCAAGATCCGTCGGCTGGCTGACGATCAGGTACTGGCCGGCTTCGCCGGCTCGGTCGCCGACGCCTTCGCCCTACTCGAGAGATTCGAGCGCAAACTCTCAGAACAAGGCGGCAACCTCGTGCACGCGGCCGTCAGTCTCTCGCGGGATTGGCGCACCGACCGCATTCTGCGCCGGCTCGAGTCGATGCTCGTCGTCGCCGACCGAGAGCAAACCCTACTCCTCTCTGGGAACGGCGAAGTGATCAATCCCGAAGATGGGCTCGTATCGATCGGATCGGGTTCCCAGTACGCGCTCGCGGCCGGACGAGCATTGCTCAGAAACACGGGCCTCTCGGCCCGCGACGTCGTCGAGAAATCTCTCCAGATCGCGGCAGAAATCTGTATCTACACCAATGACAACTTGACGATAGAAGAGCTTTGATGACCGAACTGACCCCCACCGAAATCGTCCGAGAACTCGATCGACACATCGTCGGGCAACAGGACGCAAAACGTGCAGTAGCGATCGCAGTACGCAACCGGTGGCGGAGGCGTCAACTCCCCCACGACGTTCGCGACGAAGTGATGCCCAAGAACTTGATCTTGGTCGGATCGACCGGAGTCGGCAAAACCGAGATCGGCCGGCGCGTCTCCGCTCTCGTCGGTGCCCCCTTCGTCAAAGTCGAAGCGAGCAAATACACCGAAGTGGGCTATTACGGTCGCGACGTCGACTCGATGGTGCGCGAGCTCGTCGAGGCGAGCCTCGGTCTCGCCAAGAAAGATGCGCTGAACCGAGTCAAGGAGCGCGCTCAGAAGAGCGTTAAGGATCGACTACTCGACCTGCTCGTCGGGGACGCGTCGCAGGCCACCACTCCCGAAGAGCGCGAACGACGCGAAAAGACTCGGTCTAACTTCCGGGACAAACTCAAGCGTGGCGAGCTCGAGGACCGCGAAGTCGAAGTCAAAGTCGAAGAGCGCGACAACCCGATGAGCGCAGCCTTTTCGCAGGCGGGCGCGGAGCAGATGGGAATCGACCTCCAGGGACTGCTCGGTCGCTTCAGTCAGACCCGCGAGACCCGGCGGCGGGTCAAGGTCTCCGAGGCGCGGACGATTCTCGAGCATCAAGAAGCGGAGAAGCTCATCGATCAAGAGAGCCTTCAAGGCGAAGCGATTCGACGCGCCGAAGAGACGGGAATCATCTTTCTCGACGAGCTCGACAAGATCATCTCATCGGCCGACGACGCCAAGTCGGGCGCTCAAGTATCGCGCGAGGGGGTTCAGCGCGACCTGCTCCCGATCGTCGAAGGGTCGACGGTGTCGACCAAGTACGGAACGATTCAAACCGACCATATCCTCTTTATGGGGGCCGGCGCGTTTCACGGATCGAGACCGAGCGATCTCATCCCGGAGCTCCAAGGACGCTTTCCGATCCGGGTCGAGCTCGCGAGCCTGACCCGCGAGGATTTCGCCCGAATTCTCCGCGAACCCGAACACGCGCTGCCGAGACAGTATTCGCTTTTGCTCGAGACCGAGGGGGTCCAGGTCGAGTTCCGAGAAGACGGGCTCGACCGAATCGCCGAACTCGCCTGGGATCTCAATCAGTCGCAGCAAAATATCGGAGCTCGTCGTCTCTACGCTCTGTTTGAGAAGCTGCTCGAGGAACCGCTCTTTCTCGCACCCGACGCTTTCCCCGATCCGGAGCGACGCGTGCTCGTCGACCGGGGGTATGTGGAGAGCCGCCTCGGCTATCTCCTACGTGACGGCGGAGCCCAGAGTTATATCCTCTAGCAGCCCGTTGAAAAACTCATTCCGCGCGGGAGGCCGAGCTTCCTTCGCCCAGCGCCCCCGGCGAACCTCGACGTATGGCCAATACGCCTTCGGTTCGCCGGAGGCACTGGTCTCGAATTCTCGACCTCCCGCATCGAAAGCAGTTTTTCAACGGGCTGCTAGCCCCCCGGGTTCAGCCGCTCGTTCTCCGAACCCCATGAGGCCGGGCGGGGGCTTCATGCGAACGGCTACGATCTTCGACGACCCGGCAGCGGTGTGGTGACGGTGCGGTGACAGACAGAGGACAGGATCTAATTTGCCGAGTGGACAGAAGCGGCCCGAAAGCCGAACGTCCGAATTTCTGGCTCTGGAGTATCCTGGCCTAGGAATGGCCCCGGCTGCTGACTTCTGTCGTCCGATATTTTAGCCTGCGTCCGAGAGAGCATCGGTTGCGCGCTAAAGAGAGCGGCGTCACAATCCGATGTTACTGTCGAGGTAGTGATGCCTCGTCAACTGAAACCTACGAGAGTTTGCCGCGAGATCCAGCGTTTACCGCCAAATTGGGGCGACTCACTCAAAGACCCCTCGCCTGCTGCTGAGCGGAAGGATGTTGAAATGCAAAAAAGGCTCGTTCGACTCAGCCTCGCACTCGTCCTCGGAGTCATGACGATTACCTCATTTGGCTGCACTACGAACTCGCAGCGCAGTACGATCTTCTCGAGTGGATACTGGAAGCGTCACTTCGAAAACTTCGCTGAAGACCTCCACCAATTCCGAGTCGATATCGACCGCACGATATTCGACCTCGAAGATCGGCCGATCGAAGAACAGTAGGACGAGCCGAGCTCGAGCCTCAACAGCAAAAGACCGAGCGCGGGTTATCCCGCGCTCGGTCTTTTTTGTTGTGTACGTGTTGTGTGTTCGGCTTGAGCCGCGCCACGCTACTTATCGAACTCGCGGGTGCTCAAATCACGGTTGAACTCTTCGCCACCCACCGCCGCGTCCGCACCGAGCGAGTAGACCGTGAAACGCCCTTCGCTCACCTCAAACGCGAACTCATGTCCAGCCCAGGGGTCGGTGATCGTCGTCGGGCTGAGCCCTTCGAGCTCGTCGAGATCTCGAGGTTCACGACCCTCACGACTTCGAAAAGTGCGGACCGCAACGGCGATAAGCCGCAACCGCTCCTCGCACCGCTGAGCCTTCTCGCTAAAGGGAGCGCGTTGCGATTCGAGGTCTTGAAAGCGGAACACTTGCCACAACGTGATCGAGACGATCGCCACCGCTACGTACGCGATCATCGCCTTCTTGAACCGGCGCGGATCGATGTCGAGGGGAGAAGTGTCTTCGGTCAAGTGGTCGCCTCTTCTGTGAAAGCACCTTCTTGGAAACTCGCTGGCGACGATCCTACCGGCCC
>CAYZYD010000419.1:0-4265 GCA_964482505.1 uncultured Planctomycetia bacterium
GGGCTCGAATTCTCGACCTCCCGCATCGAAAGCAGTTTTCGGGCGGGCTGCTAGCAGCCCGCGCGGAATGTTCTTCGGGCGGGTTGTTAGTCTTCGCTCCACGAAGCGTCCCAGGCGAGCTCGAAAACCCTTGCCATACTTTCACCGGGAAGCCGGTAGAGCTCTTGACTCAACCGATCTGCCTCCGCGATCAGCTCTTCTTTTTGCCGGCCAGCGTGCTTGAGGAGTAAGGCGATCCGATTTTCTATCGCTGCCCATTCGGGCTTCACGGGGACGAAGTGCTCGTAGAGCATTTCAATATCATGTTCTTGCCCGAGCAGATCGGCGAGCCGAGACCACTCTTGTTCGAGTGCCTTCATCACGGGGGGCCAAACCTCGACGAGGAGGCGGGTGTAGTACCAGAGCAACTTGACCTTCTTGCGCCATTCGTGAAGGTCCTCGGCTGACTTGGTCGCGAGGGCGCGCTTGCGGAGCTTTCGGCCCGACTCGTACTCTTTGGTCAGCGCTTTGAGCCAGCTCTTCCGGTCGAAGTCCTCGAGGTCCCAGTCGGGGATCGCGTCGAGCATTTGCTTCATCGTCTCACCAAACTCGACGACAAGCGCGTGTCCAGAATCCTCCCCGCTGCTCCCAACCCCGGACGAAACCTCCCGACACGACTCGGTCTGCGCCTTGACCTGCTCCTGGTGGCCCGTGAGCAGCTCGCGGACCGGCCCGAGTTTGCGGCGCTGATCTTCCTTGAGGCTGGCCACGAGGCGGTCAAAACTCTCGATGAGAGACTGCGTATCGCGGAGGGGGGCGATCAACCTCGCCGCGTCGCGATAGACTTCGTTCGCGCGACGGGCGAGCTTTGAGTTGACCGGACGCAAGAGACGCAGCGCCGCGCGGACCTTCTTAGTGCGCTTCCGGGATTGGTGGACGGCCGCGTTGAGGTTGTGCTCAGCGGCCGCGGCCTCTTGCACGGCCGACTTGGTCTGCTCGCTCACAACTCGGCGGAGCGCGTCGCGCGCGGTCTCACCCGGGAGGACTCGGTAGGGCATCGGTGGTAGCTCTCCTATTGTTAAGATCCCGTAAACACTACCTGCCGGGTCCGACGTGTCAAGCTCGTCCAAAGCCTCGAGCGATCGATTCGAGCTCACATTAGATCGAGTCGCGAAAGTGCGAAGGCGTAGACCTCGGCGAGATCCCTAAGGCTCTGGTACCGACCGCTCTGTCCGCTGTGGCCCTGCTCGAGCTGGACTCGGAGCAGGATCGGGTCGTCCCCGAGTTGAGCGTCGCGAAGCTTCTGGACCCATTTGACCGGTTCCCAATAGGTGACCCGCGAGTCGGTCAACCCCGTGGTGGCCAAGATCGCGGGATAGGTCTGAGGAGCGACATTGTCGTAGGGCGAATAGGAGAGCAGAGTTTCAAACTCGGCTTGGGATCGAGCGGGGTTACCCCACTCGGGCCACTCGGGAGGCGTGAGGGGCAGCGTCTCGTCGAGCATCGTGGTCACGCAGTCGACAAAGGGAACTTCCGCGATCAGGGCGGCGAAGAGCTCGGGGGCCCAGTTGGCAGCCACTGCCGTGACGAGACCTCCGGCGCTGCCTCCGTAGCCGACGATCTGCCCCGCGCTGGTCTCGCCGATTTGGATCAACCCCCGGGCCACGTCGAGGTAGTCTCGCAGAGTGACCGGTTTGTTGAGCCCGCGCGCCGCCTCGTACCATGCGTACCCACGCTCGAGTCCTCCCCGGACGTGGGCGAGGGCTAAGGTCACTCCGCGGTCGACGAGACTGAAGATGTGGGGATCGAATGAACAGGGCGTCGAATAACCGTACGAGCCGTAGACGTAGAGAAAGAGCGGCGCGGGTCGGGGTGCGTCCCATCGGGACAACAGAGTTACGGGGATCTGTTCCGAATCACGGGCTCGGACAGTAGCACGCTCGACTCGGTACTCTTCGGGGTTGTGTCCGGTCGCGACCGCTTCCACTTTGCGAACGACTGACGTCTCTTCGATCAAATCGTAATCACGAACCACGGTCGGTCGCCGGGGGCTCGATTCGAAGAGTCGCACTGACTTTGCCTCGAACTCGTAGCCGAGGTCGAAATGCAATTCGCTCACCGTCTCTTCGGCGGGGATGACCTTTTCGCGCCCCGTCTCAAGATTGCGGGCGATCACCTTCGAGATTGCTTGCGAAGTCTCGCGCCAGATCAGCCAGTCCCGCTTGAGTCCAAACGAGTCGAGGAGGACCTCATGGCGATAGGGAATGACTACCTCGAGTTGCTCCTCTTTGAGCTGACGCGCCTGATCGAAGCTGCGAACCACCTTGCCGTCGCGCTCTTTCGGTTCGCGAAGCAGAAGATAGAAGGACTCGCCGGCATGTGAATATTCCACGAAGGTTCCGTCGCGCCGCTGCCAGAGTAGTTCCGGAGCTCGATTCGGTTGATCGGCGGGGATCACCCAGATTTCGGACGTCACATAGGTGTGCGGTTCGATCGAGAGAAAGCGACCATCTTCGGTGATGTCGACGTGAACAAAGAAGTTCGCTTGGACTTCGTGATAGAGCTCGGTGCCGGTGATCTCAATCTGAGAGGGATCGAGTTCCGCCTCGATCTTGGGAAGAGGAAGGGTCGCTCGCAGCGCGGTGCGGGGTCGCTCTTCGTCATCGAGTTGGGTGTAGATCACCGTTTGGCTGTCGGCCGCCCAGACAAAATTGCCCGAAGTGTTTGGAATAAGGGCTAAGACCCGACCCGAGCCGAGATCGACAAACCGAAGTTCGTACCGTTCCGAACCGACGGTATCGATGGCGTAGCCGAGTCGTGCGTGGTCGGGGCTGTGTTGGACACTGTCGACGTCGAGATAGGAAGTCTCGGCGGCGAGATCGCCGACGCGGAGAAGAACCTCTTCGGTCGAGTCGGCTACGGAACTCGGCAATTCTTCCCGGGCGGTGACTCGTTTGCGTGCGTAGACGGGATACTCGGAACCAGTCTCGTAGCGCAAGTAGTAGGCGTACTCGCCGTCGAGCTCGGGCACCGAGGCGTCGACGGGGGGCAGCCGCCCGGTGAGCTCGGTAAAGAGCTTCTCCGGATTGAGCCGCTCGAGAATCGCGTCGGTGTAGCGATTTTCCGCTTCGAGTAGCGCTCTGATGTCAGGCTCGAGGTGGTTGGGATCATCGAGTACCGCTTTGAGGTCTCGAGTTCGAAGCCAAGCGTACGGGTCGGTCCGAGTCTTGCCGTAGTGAATAGAGGTCGTGAGTTCGCGTCGCGCTTGCGGGGGAGTGAGCGCCGAATTATCAGCCGTATCTGTCAACCGAGTTCCTATCCGACATGCTTATCTCAGCCGCGGGGGTCGGCTTGAAGGGGTTCCATAATTAAGGCGCTGGTCGTCTCAAGGATTGGATGCGAAAACGTTAATAAAGGGTCGTTGATTCGCATAAGGGGGGCTTTGCGGTCAACGTCCCTTTCTCTTTCAAACGAAGCCTTCCGCTTTTCTCGCCTCATAGCTCGCTTGCTGCTTGGGCTCGTTAGTGCGAAGCCGCACGGCGCCCGCATTCGATCTCCGGTTGAATTCGTTCTCGCTAGTGTGCGCAACTTGCTCTGCGGCCAACTTGATCTGCAGCTGTGACGGCCCTAATAAGGATAACTGAATCCATGTGCTCCTGCCGAGGAATTCCGCTTTACTGGTATCTCAAAGTCGGCATCGCGTTTCTTTTGATGGCGCAGTCAACCATCCTCGCCTCGGGTACCCTGGCTCAGTTTCCGCTCTTCGCACCGCTCAAAATCTTTCCGCTCCACTACGGTCAGCTCGTCGTCCTGGGTGGGGCGCTGATCGTCGCCTTTCACTACTGGCTCCTGCGTCGGAAGAATTCACTCATCGCCGAGCCCGACAACCTCATCACGCGAGGGGGTCTGTACGGCTGGATTCGGCACCCGATGTATCTCGGCGACTTCTTTGTCATCGTCGGCTTGGCCCTGATGTTTCCGACTCCGCTCGGACTCGTCTGTATACCCGTCGCGGCCTACAGCCTTTTCAAGCTCGCGCAGTTCGAAGATCGGCAGCTGGCGACTCGCTTCGACAATCAGTTCTACGAGTACAAGCGAGGAAGTCGTCTCCTTATCCCGAGGATTCTCTAAGTGACCGCAACCGAACCTCCAGTTCATACTTTTTGGACGAGGGCGAGAACCGAACTCGCCCTCGTCCTTTTTATTCCGCATTCGCTCTGGTTGCTGCCCTTACCGCGCGAACTCGCGGTGGGAACGCTCGCGCTCTTTGCGGCGGCCTTGCTGCT
>CAYZYD010000420.1:0-4253 GCA_964482505.1 uncultured Planctomycetia bacterium
TACCCGAAGGCCCACAACGACATGGTTCGGGTGGGGGGTCTGCTCTACGGACTGTTGGCCGAGGGGCAGTCGCTTCAGGGTCCGGTCAATCCCGACACCGCCCTTGACGCGGTTTGGCAAACCCCTTCGATCGAACCCGCGCTCAGTCTCAAGACCCAGATCGTTCACCTCCGCGACGTTCCCGCGGGCACACCGATCAGTTACGGGGGGACCTTTGTCACGCAGCGTCCTACGCGTGTCGCCACGCTCGCGCTCGGATATCACGACGGATATCTGGTTCAACTCAGCAACAAGGCGGAGGTCTTGCTGCGGGGGCAGCGGATGCCAGTCCTCGGTCGCATCACGATGGACTACACTCTCGTCGATGCGACCGACGTCGAGGGCGCGAGCGTTTCCGACGTGGTGACAGTGCTCGGACGCGATCACGCAGATCGGATTCAGGCAAGCGACCTCGCGCGCTGGTCGGGTTCTATTCCCTACGAGATCCCCTCGCTCCTCGGACCTCGAGTTCGTCGTCTCTATCACGGTGCCCCGCGATCAAAGGAGCGGGTCGAGATACCGGCCGGATACAGCGCCGAGCGCATCGCGCAGAAGCGTCGCCTGCTCGACCCCGTCCTCGATAAGCTCTCGCCCCTACCGCCGCAACTTTCGCCATGACCCTCTCCCGTAGGACGATCTCAGCAGGTTGGTAACCGATCCGCTGCCGGCAAGTCAGCCGGCCGGACTCAATCTCCCGGATGGCACGCCGGCGGCCCGGAGACTCTCCTCCCCCCGAGGCCCCGCGCTAGCCGCGGAGAGTCGTGGGCCGCTTCCCCCACTTCGCGAAGGGGCAAACAGAAAATACGCCGGTGACACGAGAGCATTCCCCTCTGCCCCGGGTTACGATAGCAAGAGATTGGTTCGAGCTTTTTGATTCAAGGGTCCTTTGGTGAGGGGTTTCCGAGTTGAGTCTTCACAAGCAGCGAGAAGAGCAGGCGAGTCTCCGCAAGCGATACAAGACGCTTATCAGCGCGGTCGCGCTCGTCGGGGTTACGGTGCTCTTCTTTCACCTCTTCAATTTGACGCGACCCGAGGCGCTGCGCGAGTATCTCGACCGCGTGCTGACTCAGCATCTCAACAGTGGCTACTCGCTCGAATCGATTCAACTCCACTGGAACGGCTGTCTCGAACTGCGCGGGCTCGTCATCGATTCGCCCGGAAATGCGCGACACCACAGCGCCCTCGAGATCGATCGGGTCGAACTCGATCTCTCGCTGACCGCACTCTTGGGCGATATGGCGTTCAGTTCAATCCGGGTTGAGAATCCCCGCGTCTACCTCGAGCTCGACGACTCGAATACTTTCACCCTGCTCCGGGTGCTCAAAGAGACGCCTCCCCGCGAGGGGGAGCAGCGCTTCCCCGCGATCACGATCAAAGATCTCGAAGTCCACTTCAGTCCCGAGACCGTGCTCGCCGATACCGAGCCCGTGCGTCTCGACCTCTTCGATCTCAAGCTCCTCGGTGATCGACGCTTTCGTTTCCGCGGCAGCGCCTTCCACCCGCTCGTCGAAGAACTCGAAATCTGCGGGACCGGGGACCGCTCCGACGTGACCGGACGGCTCGAGCTCTCCAATATCGAAGTCGCCGATGAGATCCGCTCGTCGCTCACGCCCAAACTTCTCGAAGTCTGGGAGCAGTACCAGTTGACGGGTAATGCGAGTGCAACGATCGATTTTGAGCTCTCGGGAGGGCAGATCGTCGGCTGGAGCTCGAAGCTTGCTTTGCGACGAGCGACGCTCGCCATACCCCGCATCAAGACGCGACTGAGCGATATCAGTGGTGTGCTCGCCTTCGTCCCCAAATCGGTACCGGGAGAGCCGAGTTGGCCTGTCCAGTCAGCGCGCATTGAGACGATGTCGCCGCTGCGAGGTCAGACCGAACGCGGGCACGCCAAGCTCGAAGGATTTGTCGAACTCGCCGAGAGTGGTGTGGTCGACTATGACGCCGCCCTGACTCTTGACGACCAGCGTCCCCAAGAGCTTCTCAACCTGCTCGAGCTCGCAGGTTTGAGCGACCTGCCCGAAGTGCAGGTCGATCCGAAGACCGGGCTCGTCGACTTCGATCTCGAACTCACCCCCGACGCGGGCCCCGGCTTTCGATTGCGCGCGTTCGAATTTCGCAATCTCGAGGCTCGGCTGCTCCGCACCGGCGACGTGTTGATGGATCTTTCGGGCAAAGTCTCGACCGTTCGCGACGCCGTCGTCGAGTTCGAAGCGACCGCGAATATCGAGAGCTCTCCGCTGCGACTCACGGGTACACTCGACCAGAGCGGTGAATCGCTCAAGATGGATGTCGACGCCAAGATCGATCGCGTGGTCGTCACTCGAAGGCTGATCGAAGCGATCGCCAAAGTCGGCGTGCCGATTTACGAGCGGTTTAACCCCACCGGGCTCGCCGATGTAGAAGTCCGCCTCGAAGATCTTCCGAGCGGGCGCCGCGAACTTCGGGTGATCACGTCGATCCGGCGCGGTTCGATTCGTTACTTTCAGTTCCCCCTCCCGATTTCGCACCTGGCGGGTTCGATCGAGTTTCGCGGCGAAGTTATCTCGGGCGAGAAGGCGCGCGTCAGTCCGATCGCCGTGAGCTTCGCGGGCATCCGCGGTCGCCATCAATCATCGGAGATCTTCCTCGAAGATAGCCGCATCGCATTCCCGGGCGGGACCGTCAAGCGACCCGACATGGACTTGACGATCAAATCCCCGGCGCTCCTCGCCTCAGACTCGATTTACCAAGCGCTTCCCGAGAAGAGCTCGAAAGTTGTCCGGAGTTTCGGGATCGAAGGGCGACTCGAGACGATCGTGCACGTCTATCGACCTGAGAAGGGAGGACTACTCGACCTCGAAGTCATCACCAAGATCCGCGAACCGGTGCGTATGCAGCTCCAGAGCTTTCCCTATCCACTCGCGCTCATCGCCGGCGAATCGACCTACAAGCTGCGCGAGAAGTCGCTCTTCTTCGATAAGTTCGTCACCGACCGGACGAGTGGTCCCCGGATTATCTTTGGGGGAAGCATGCAACCGACGGGCGATCTCACCCAACTTCACGTCGACCTCGATATTCGACCCGGCCGCGAACAGCGCGGGCTCGATATCAGCGACCCCGCCTTTAAGAACGCCCTGCCGGAGAGCGCCAAAGCGATCCTTGAGAAGATTCAGGCCACGGGAGTTATCACGGGTCAAGTCGGTCTCGATTACTGGACCGATCTTTCGCCCAAGGACGAAGGGCTGCACAACGTCGACTTTGGGGGAAATCTCGAACTCGTCCAGGGGTCGGCTCAAGTGGGAGTGGCGCTCTCAGACACTTCGGCGAAGCTCGCAATCTCGGGGCGCGGACGCAGCGAGCAGAAGATTCCTCTCGAACTCACAATCGGGATCGAAGAAGGAGCCTTCCGGTTTCGTCGCTTTTTCGTCGACCAAGCTCGGGGAACGATCGTCTACGGTCGCGAGCATCCGCGCATCGCACCGGGCCGTCAGCCCCCCGTACCCGAAATCAACACGTGGGCGCGACCTTTCGATCTCGACGCTGCCTTCTTTCAGCGACTCCACGCGAGCCAGATCGGATCGGCCCTCCAGATCGAAGTGCGCGAAGCCAATCTCTACGGCGGCGACACCGAAGGGTTCTTTTTCGTCGACACCAAGCGCGACGACTTTATGGGACACTTTGTCGCAAACGGAATCGATCTGTCTCAGGGTAGTGAAGATCTCTTTCCGACGGCCGATGAGGTGACAGGTACCGCTTACGGCGAAGTCCGGTTCAACGGCGACCGCAACCGGAAGAGTCTCTTCGAAGGGGCGGGTAACTTTGACATTATCAATGGCAACCTGAACGCACTTCCGCTGTCGCAGGCGATCTTGACCAACCCACTTTTCGGACCGCTCTTTGCGCGCAAGGAGAGCCGCAAGGTGAAAGAGGTCAGCGCCGATTTCGATATCCAAGGCGACCGATTTATCATTCCTGATTTTGACGACTTCATCCTGACTGCACCTTCGGGATCGGTGGGCGGCCGGGGCTGGATGAATTTCTCCGAGCAGCTCGAATTCGAGTTTAGAAACCGCGGCTCGGTCTACAACGTGCCGCTGCTGAGCGAACTACTCGATCAAGCGACAACAGTCAAAGTCAAAGGGACGATCGACGATCTTTAGACAATCGGATAGGCACCCAGCGACTCCAGCGACTGCTGAGCGCTTGGTCATGGCATTATAGGAATTTCGAAC
>CAYZYD010000421.1:0-4249 GCA_964482505.1 uncultured Planctomycetia bacterium
GGCTCGAATTCTCGACCTCCCGCATCGAAAGCAGTTTTTCAACGGGCTGCTAGTGACTGAATTTCCTCTGGCCTCCTATCGCCCCGAACAACCCAAGCCGCGTCTTCAATCAAGCGGTAATAGCGGTTCCATCCCCATATCCGCCCAGGTACACTCCACCTTTGGTCCGCATTATTCACGAGACCGCAATTGCGCACACGTAAGACGCCCGCTGGCGGTGTCATACGAACGGATACGATCCTCAGCGGTCCGTCAGACCGGGGCAGATCCCGTTCGTCGTTCTTGCTAGCGAACGCCCTGCGGCTTCTCACTGAATTTGATAGGGCGGACTTGGCGAAGATTTTTCGTTTTCACCGGCTGACTAATCCAGATTGGGATCCATTTTTTCATGGCCCAGGAAATTCCCCTCGACGCCGAACCTGCGGCCGAAGAGCCTGACGCTAACCGCGGTGCTTCCGACGCCGAGCTATCCGACTCAGAATATTTTCTCGCCGACGTTGCGATCTCGCCACCGATCGATGAATTCAAGAGAACCTACGAGAAGAAGATTCGCTCCTTTGAGAACGATGAAGACTCGGAACGCCGAAAGCCGTTTGAAGCGGCCTACAAGCTCGGTCTGGCCAAGCTCAAGAAGCGCTTCGAAAGAAGGGGTGACTGATGCTGATCCGCGGTTTTCGTGCGCGCAACTTTATGAAGTTTAAGGAACTCGCCCTTGATGATATCCCGAGGGAAGGTCTGCTCGGGATCGAGGGTCGCAATGAGGGCGGGAAGTCGACACTCGGAGAATTGGTCCAGTTTGCTCTCTTCGGTAAAACCCTATCGAGCCAGTCGGCGTCGGTGGCGGAGCTGATCAACTGGGACGCCGACGACTGTTCGGTGGAGCTCGACTTTGAGATCGGTGAGGGGCCCCATCGCGGAGAGTACCGCGTCTATCGTCAAATCGATCGCTACGGGACCAACTACGCGCGCCTTGTCCAAAGCTCGGACAAGCGAGAGCTCGCCACGGGGCTGATGCGGGTTCGCGACCTGATGCGCGACCTCATCCGGTTTGACTTCGAAGACTTCACTCACTCGTTCTTTCTGGCCGAGAAGGAATTTCCGAGATCACCCACCGAGATGCGCTCCTTCCTCGACCGCATGGTCGGAGTCGACGTCCTGCTCGAGGTCGGTGAAGAGGTCAAGCGCGAGATCGGCAAGGAAGAAGAGGAATTCGCGAAGCTCGCCGCCGAGATGGGTCGGAACGACAAGCAGATCGAAAAGTACGTACCGAATATCTCGAAGATCCCCGAAGTAGAAGCGGTTCGCGATAAGCATCAGCGGGTCAGTGATGAACTTCGCGAGAAACAGCGAGAGCTCGAAACTCAGCTCGATCGGCTGAGTGACCGGATAAAAACGCGTGACGCCCACCGCAACCGGCTCCGCCAATTGCCCGACAAGCCTGCCTCGCGACTTCAAGAGGGAGTCGACCACCTCCTCGAAGCCTACCCCTCGGGCTCGGCCGACGAAGTCCTCAAGAGCAGTAGTCGAGATCTCGAGAAGCTCCGCGGTCGTCTCCTCGAAATCCAGAAGCTCGGGCCGCGTTATGAGGGGGTGCGAGAGGCGACGACGCGTGCCAAGCGCGAACTCTCCGCTCTGATCGACGGCGACTCGGAGACGGCCTATCCCTCGCGCCTCGAGAACCTCAGCAACAGTAGTCGTGACGTGGGGCGGCGTCGGTCGAAGCTCAGTTATCTCGGACTGACGCTGCTCGTCGCCGGTCTTGGCTTCTGCGGGGCGGGTCTCGGACTCTTGCAGGGGTGGCTTGAGTACAAGGTGGGTCCCTTCGACTCCTCTTCGCTCGCTCTGGTCGGGATCGGCTTTGGGCTCTTTCTGATCGCCATTGCCTTCTGGGCCTATGTCAAATCGATCGCGCTCAAGGGTGAGGACCGCAGGCTGCTCGAGGAACTCGAGAAGGTCAAGGGACTCCGTGATCAGGACCAGAAGCGGCGCGAACAGCTCGATAATCTCGCGCTCGAAAGCGTCAAAGTCGAAGAGCTTCCCAAGGTCGCGGACCAGACCGATGTCGACGAGGTCAAGCGGGAGGTTGCTGAGTATGACAAGCAGCTGAACTCGGTCTGCCGCGACGACTCCCTCGAGGAGCTTTGCCGCAGTCTCGCCGACGATGAGAGTCGAATCCTGCAGCGTCTGCGCAGCACCGTCAAAGAGATCGAAAAGGAGATCGAGGCGACGGGCGAGAACCTCAAACGCGAGACCTCGCGTCGCGATCGCGCGGAGACCGAGATCGCCGAGTATCGAAAGCAAGAAGGACGCAAAGCGGCGCTCGAGGAGAAGAACAAAGAGATCAAGGAACTCTCCGACCGGAACCGCGCCAACATCGAGGAGCGCGAACTGCTGCTCACACTGCTCAATGAGACCGTCGAGTCGATCCGCCACCGGGCCGGACCGAACCTCGGAAAGACGCTGCGTCGGTTGCTCCCGTCGCTCACCGGGGGACGGTACAAGGACCTCAAAATCACGAGCGACTTCGAGCTCCAGGTCTTCACGAGTGAGAAGAGCGACTTCCTCTCGCAGCACGAGCTCTCGGGCGGGACATTCGAAGGGTTGTCACTCGGTTTTCGGCTCGCGTTCTCGCAGGCCTTTATCCAGGCGGTCGTGCAAGGGTCGCAGTTTCTCTTTCTCGACGAACCCTTTAAAGCGATGGATGTCGACCGCGTGCACCGGTCACTTTCGTCGCTGATCAAGCTCAGCCCCGAGCTCAAGCAGATCTTCGTCATCATTCCGGGGATCAAAGAGCACGATCGCGAGCTCTTCGATCGAATTTACTCGGTCACGGTCGGGGATCCGCTGCTCGATCGCGAGAAGGCGGAGAAGAGCCAGGCGGGACTCAACCGACCCGAGTCTCCGGAATCGCAGTCGGTCGATAACCCCGATTCGAAGCCCGCCGAGACGCGGCTTGCGGGGTCGGTCAACGGCCCGGTTGAGTCGGTCGACGATTCGCCCCAGTCGCGCGAACCGCTGCAGTTCAGGACCGCGGAACCGTCCGAGTCGAGTGACATCTCCGGTCACTGAGATTCCCGACGACGGCGAGTGGCCTCGGATCGACCATTTCATCGCCGCCGCCGATTTTCACCACACCGGGACTCCCGACGAGAATCGAGCGCTTGAACGACTCATCGAGCGAGCGCGTCACTCGGGTGCAGTGCTGCTGATTCTCGGTGACTTTTTCAATTACTGGCTCGGGCGTCGTCATTACGAGCTCGAGACCTATCGTGACACGCTCGAGCTCTTGAGAAGCGCGACCCAAGCGGGACAACCGATCGCTCTCGTTCCCGGCAACCGGGACTTTCTGCTCGACGCCGAGTTCCAAGCTCGGACCGGAGTCGAGGTGATTCGGGATGAGTTTCAGTTTGAATGCGGCTCGGCTCGGGTGCACTGCTCGCACGGTGATCTGCTCGCGAGTTCAGACTTGATGTACCAAGGAGCGCGAAAGCTCTTCCACTCGTCGTTTTTGCGAGAGCTCTCGAGGCGATTGCCGCGAGTTGTGATCGAGCGGATTGCGCGCGCTCTTCGTCAGAATTCGTCGAAGAAGCTCGAAGGGCTGGCCGAGGATCGCTATCCGCCCGACCTCACCATGGTGGGGGAACTCGTCGAGGCCGGCGCAGAGCTCGTTCTCTGCGGGCACTTTCACCGTCGGATCTGGCGAGAAGTCTCGGCTTCTCCACGTCGAGGGCTCTTCGTGATTGTCGAGCCCTACGAAGAGCGCGGCTATTTTGTAGAAGGACGCAGCGGCGAGTGGACGGAACACCGCCTTCGATCTTAGCTTTGCCCCAGACCGCGCCGACGATTGTGATCGCGGGACCGACTGCGAGTGGCAAGGGCAAGCTTTCTCGCCGACTCGCGGGCCAGCTGAGCCTGCCGATACTCTCGCTCGACTCGATGAAGGTCTACCGAGGGATGGATATCGGCAGCGCCAAGCCCTCCCCGGCCGATCGCGCGGCGTTTGATTACCGTCTCGTCGACTTGCGCGATCCCTGGGACTCCTTTTCGATCGGCGACTACCTCGAAGCGCTCAGCGCCGAGGCCCCGAGTTTGCCGAGTCCGTGGCTCTTCGCGGGCGGCACCGGGTTCTATCTCAACGCACTGCGACTCGGTATCTTCCCCGGTCCTCCGCCCTCAGAACCCTTGCGGCGCCAACTCGCTGAGGAGGCCGAGAGCCACGGGGTTGAGGTTCTCTACCAACGCCTCGAGT
>CAYZYD010000422.1:0-4248 GCA_964482505.1 uncultured Planctomycetia bacterium
GAAGGAAGCTCGGCCTCCCGCGCGGAATGAGTTTTCGGGCGGGCTGCTAGCAGCCTGCCTGAAAAGACATTTCGGCAGGAGGCCGACCTCGCGTCGGCCAGCACGGCCGCCGAGACTCGAAGTTACACCAATACGACTGTCTCGCCGGCCGCACTGCTCTCGCGACCTCGACCTCCTGGCTCGGGTAGCACTGCTAGGGACAGTTGCTGTTGACGCAACTCAAGATCGACGGCGAAGCCGGCGTTCCGCAGCTTGGAAACGGTGCTGGAGGTGCGGAGCCATTGGTAAAGAGGTAATTGATGATGAAGATCGAATCGGCCAGGTCGAGCCCCTGACTCCCATTAGCGTCCGCGGCCCGAAAGCATTCGGGGTCGGGGCCGTTGAGGAAGATGTAATTCAGGATGTAGACGACGTCCGCGATATTGAGCGTCAAGTCGTTGTTGGCGTCGGCTCTCAGGAAGTTGACATCGCACTCGTCTGGAACCCCGTTGAGGTTCGTATCCTCAGAAAACCCAGTCTCGATGTCACAACTGTCGGGGATTCCGTTGTTGTTACAGTCCGGAATCAACCCCGCGCCCAATTCGAGCGTATCCGAGATTCCGTTATCATTGCAGTCACACTGATCGGCGAGGATCGAGGTAATCGTAGCTACTTCACTTTCAACGGCCCCACAGTCGTTGGACACCGTGACCGTGTAGTCGCCGGCCTGACTTTCTTCGAACACGGTGAAGATGATCGAAGACTCGCTTTCATCCGGGAGGACCGTGCCATCGAGACGCCACTGGTAGCTGAGCTCTCCGCTACCCGTCGCTTCCACCGAGAGAACGTAGTACTGGCCGATACAAAGCCCGTCGCTCATCGGATCCGATACGATCGTCACCGGATCCAACCCTTCGATGGTCGCCACGGACGATGAGATCATCGAGCAGACGTTCGAGGCCATGAGTTGGTAATCACCCTCGTCGGCCGGAGTCGGGTCGGTGATGACCAGGGACTGTCCAATCTCTCCCGGCAACTCGACACCATCTTTGTACCACTGGAGGTCTGGAGTCGGATCACCGGTGACCGTCGTTGAGAGAATCCAATCGTCGTCAAAGCACAATTGCCCGCCGACTGGCTGAAGCGTGAACTCGGGATCCTCGAAAACGTCGAGCATGGCTCCGGTACTCTCGACCGTACCGCAGAGGTTGGAGACGAGGACCGAGTAGAGGCCTTCGTCCGCCGTCGTGAGGTCGGTCAAGTTCAAACTCGATCCCGTCTCGTCCATGATCGGCATTCCGTTGCGGAGCCACTGGTAGCTGAGATCGACGCCGTCGGCCACAACCTCGAAGTTAGCGACACCATCTTCGCACTCAGATACCGAAGCGGGAGCCGTGATCACGACTGGCGCAACGACTCCCTCGCAGCTGTCGGGAATGCCGTTGAGATTACAGTCGACGCTCGTGAGATCGGCGATATCGCAGTCGTCGGGTATGCCGTTGCTATTACAGTCTTCGCTGTAGCCGCCCGCGATCTCGCAATCGTCGGGAGCTGAGTTGAGGTTGCAATCGGGGCCAAAACCGAGGGTCGCTCGGTAACGCGCGAGTCCTTGGGCGGTATTAGCGACCGCGTCTCCAGCGGTGAGAAAGTCGCCGGCGACCAGGAGCTCGCGCTGTCCAAGGACGTTGCGAAGGCTCAGTGAACGACCTTGTGCTTGTAAGCCGCCACCCTCGACTGCCTGCCAGGCGCCGCCGGTTTCGCTGAAGCGAGCGATGCGGCCCAAGCCTCCGGTTGCGCCCGAGACGCCGAAGCCTCCCGTCGCAAAGATCTGCGGGCCGTCGCCAACTCCCGGATCGAATCCGATCAGCGAACGGACGAGGTTGTTGGTCGCTGCGTCACCGAGGCCGTCACCGACCGCGCTCCAGTCCGAACCGTCCCAGCACGCGACGTTGATCGCGGAGTTACCCCCAGCGGTCACAAACCGACCACCGACGTAGAGTTTCTCACCGCTTCCGAGATCGATCGAAGCAGCCGTGAGCACGAATTCACCTGAGATACCCGTGCCGAGCGCACTCCAAGTGGCGCCGTCATATGCAGCGACAAAGAAGGCGGAAGTTCCACCGAGGCAGAGGTCGTCCAAATCACCGGCGCAGGTGAAGTCGCCGGCCGCGATCAATTGTCCGTCATAGATCGTCAGGGCTCGGACGATGTCGCTGATCCCACCCCCGGGGAGAGCGTCCCAGTCGTCACCTACGGGATCGTATTTGCGAATGCGTTGGCCGAAAGTGCCGGCCGCGTAGAGTTCGCCTGCGTAGACTTCGAGATCCCAGACAGTGCCGCCCGATCCAAGCCCGTTCGTCCCGACTTCTTCCCAGAGTTCGGTGTCGGGGTTCCAGCGCGCTACTTTGTTGAGCGACTCCAGCCCCGAGGCGTCGTTTAAGAACTGGCCCGCCGCATAGAGCTCGGGGCCGTCTCCGAGATCGAGCACTTTGAGTTTGAGCACCATATTGTCGAAGCCTTGACCCGCCTGCGACCAGTTGGTTCCGTCGAATCGCGCGATGCGCGTCGCGGGTACCCCGGCCACGCTCGAGAAGTCACCGCCGACAAAGATATCTCCCCCGAAGTCGACCGCCGTCCATACGGGTTCGTCGAGACCGACGAGGTTCGGTCCGGGAATATCGTCGACGCCCGGGATATCGGTGACCCAGCCCGCCGTACAGTTGATGGTCTGACAGCTGTCGAGGAAGCCATCCCCATTGAGGTCGAGGCTCGGATTGTCTGCGATTTCGCAACTATCGACGAGGAGGTTGCCATCGCAATCGAGTTCGGGGCTCGTCAGGACTTGGCAGCTATCGACCTCGCCATCGCCATTACAGTCAAAGCTCGAGTCGAGAACGTCGCAGCTATCGGCGATTCCGTTGGCATTGCAATCATCACCGTCGACCTGAAGCTTCGTGAAGTTACTGATCGGAACTCCTTCGATGGAGCTCATGTTGAGGCCTGCGCCAAAAAGGGCGATGCCCGAGCCATCGTCGAAACTCGTCAGAGTTCGCACGGCACCATTCAAATTTTGCGCGGGCTGCTCCCAGTTGGTCCCATTCCAACGAGCGACTCGCGATGGGGTGCCAAAGTTGCCGGACACGTAGAGAGCGAGGCCCTCGCCGTAATCGAAAGCTGCAACCCCGAACGTCTGGTTAGTGGCGGGTCCGAGGCCGGTGTCGAACCCCGTCCAGCTCGTACCGTCCCAGGCGGCGATATTGAGAGTACCGGGAACCGCGGTGAGACCGGCGTCTTGAACGCCGTCGAATTGTCCGACGGCGTAGAGCTTCTCGCCGTCACCGGCATCGACTGCGAAGAGTCCACCCACTCGAGTTCCCGAGGTGACTCCGCCGCCGAGCGCCTGCCAATCGCTACCGTCCCAGCGAGCGACGTAGAGCGTATTCGCAACTCCGTCGACGGCACAGTTTGCTGAATTTACGGTTCCCGCACATTCAAAGAGGCCCGAGACGTAGAGGTCTCCTTGGAAGCTCTCGATCGATTGGACGGGCGAGCTCACGCCTCCGCCTACGGCTGACCAAGTATCAGCGACATCGTCGTAGACCGCGATTCGCCCAGGGACCCCGCCCCCCGCGAAGAGGCGCGGCCCGAGACCCGCATCATGCATCTCAAGTGCTTGAACAACTCCACCCGGGTCGGTGAAGGGAGTCCAGCTCGTTCCGTCCCAACTTGCGATGTGTCCCGTGAACCGTCCCGCGGCAAAGAGCTCTGGCCCCGACCCGAGGTCTGCGATCTCGAGGTCAAAGACGAAGTCGTCGAAGACAAAGGTTCCGACCGCGGTCAGCGAGGTACCATCCCAACGGATAACTCGCTCTCCGCTTCCAACTCCACTCAACTCGAAGTCACCCGCGAGATAAAGCGCCGCTCCCGAGCCGTCGTCGAAAACGATCGAATCCCGAACCTGATCGGCGATCATCGGTAGGTCGGTCGACCATGATGGATCGCATTGAGCAGCTGCGGTTTCGACGAAACAAGCAGCCAAAAAGATGACACAAAAGCACCACTTCACGATGTGCATGACACTCCCTCAGAAGACTTGAGAATAGTGAATCAAAGTAAAAGGGGGGACCTTCACCCAGAGCCCGTGGTGTAACTATTTCCCGAAAGCACATTTTGTCGAGGCGTCCTGGGGTGCTTTATCTTAAATTTAATTGTTGCAAGGTAGCGTAGTAAACCGCAGGGGGGTTGATGGTTAGTGTGAGGGGATTCGTG
>CAYZYD010000423.1:0-4239 GCA_964482505.1 uncultured Planctomycetia bacterium
ACCCGTGCCGTCGGTGCCGAAGTTGGCAAGGAGGGCGAGGAGGTCCTCCACGAGAAACCGCAGACTCTGCTCATCGTCGGTGAGGACGAAATTGATGGGATCCCGATTCCCGGACTCAGCGAAGCGGCCAAAATTGTCCCCGTCGACGACACGGTGACGCTTGAGACGGATGTCCCCGATGACAATCCGCGATCCGAACTTGCCGGTAAGCATCTGACGATCGAAGCGAAGATTCTGGCCAGGCATCGAAGGACGATTCCCGATCTGGACGATAACTTTCTTGAGCAGGTGGGCTTTGAAGACCGCGAAGCGCTCGAGGAGGCGGTCCGAAAGAGCTTGTCCCGACGTCGCGAGTACGAAGAAGAGAGGCGCCAAGAGAACGAAATCATGGCCGGCCTCGTCGATAAGACCGAAATGGAACTTCCCGAAAGCCTCATCGAGTCGCGAGTCCGCGAGCTAAGGGTAGGCCAATCTTTCCGGCTCGCCCGGGAAGGTAAGTCCAAGGAGGAGATCGACGCGATTCTCGCTGAGGATAACGAGCTCCCCGAGACGGCCCGACGCGATTTGCGTGAGTTCTTTATCCTCGAGAAGATTGGCGAAGAGCAAACGATCCTCGTGACCGAAGACGAAGTGTACGAGAGGATCGAAGAGTACGCGGCCCGCTCCGGGCGTGACATGTCCGAAGTCATCGAAGAGTACCGATCGCGGTCGCGGCTCGCCGAGCTGAGGTCCCAGATTCTCCACGACAAAGCCAAGGCATTCTTACGCAAGAAGGCGAAGTCCAAAGATGGAGCCGAGTCGAGCTCGGCTGAGTCTTCCCCAGGGGCCGAGCCGTCCACCACTTCCGAAGAGTCATAGATTTAGGCGAACCACAGAAGTAGGAGTTTTCTATGCAGGGAAATCTCGTTCCCTTCGTGATTGAGAAAACCGGTCGGGGCGAACGTTCCTACGACATATTTTCTCGTCTGCTCAAGGACCGGATCGTCTTCGTCGGGGACGTGATCAACGACTACACCGCGAACCTGACCATCGCTCAGATCCTCTTCCTCGTTTCCGATAATCGCAACCAGGACATCAGCATCTATATCAATTCCCCGGGGGGCTCGGTCTCAGCTGGCCTCGCGATCTACGACACCATGCAGTTTGTTCAGTGCGACATCGCGACCTTCTGTATTGGTCAAGCCGCTTCGATGGGGGCGGTCCTGCTCGCAGCGGGTACCAAAGGTAAACGACACGCATTGCCACACAGCCGCATCATGATCCACCAGCCCTGGGGGGGCGCGCAGGGCAAGGCGCTCGACATCGAAATTCAGGCCAAAGAGATCAAGCGATACAAAGCGACCCTCTGTAAGATTCTGGGAAAGCACACCGGACAGGAGCCGGACAAGATTGATGAGGATTCCCACTGGGATCTCTTTATGTCCGCAGAAGAGGCGAGAGAGTACGGTCTCGTCGACGAAGTCATCGAAACGCTGAAAGAGCCGGTGGGTGGGGAGTAGTTCTTGACTACCACGGGTCGTGGAGGTCGTAAGCAGCGGACCGAACGCTGTGTCTTTTGCGGTAAGAGTGCCGGCGACGTCGAGAGACTGATCGCTGGCCCTCCCGGTATCTATATCTGTAACGAGTGCATCGAGCTCTGTTACAGCATTATCTCTGACGATGAGATTCGCGAAGCGCGGTCTGGGCGGTCGCGGTTTGAGAGCACCAACGATATTCCCTCTCCGCGGCAGTTAACCGAAGAGCTCGACAAATACGTCATCGGCCAAAACCAGGCGAAGAGGACGCTGGCGGTGGCCGTCCACCTCCACTACCGACGATTGCTGCTGCTAGATCGAGTTTCTGAGCACAACGTCGAGATGGATAAGTCAAACATTCTCATGATCGGGCCGACGGGATCGGGGAAGACCCTGCTCGCGCGGACGCTCGCTCGCACCCTCGACGTTCCGTTTGCGATCGGCGACGCCACCACGCTCACCGAAGCGGGTTACGTGGGCGAAGATGTCGAGAATCTCTTGCTCAAGCTTCTGATGGCCGCCGACTTCGATTTACAGCGCGCCGAAGAGGGAATTATCTTCATCGACGAGGTCGACAAGATCGGCAAGGCGACCCAAAACGTTTCGATTACGCGCGATGTTTCGGGCGAAGGCGTGCAGCAGGCTCTGCTGAAGATGATCGAGGGCACCGTCGCCAACATTCCGCCTCAAGGCGGGCGCAAGCACCCCGAGCAGCAGTTTATTCAGATGAACACCAAGAACATCCTCTTTATCTGCGGGGGTGCCTTTAGCGGGCTCGAAGAGATCGTGGCCGAACGCATCGGTTCGAAACGGATCGGCTTTGGCGACGGGGCGAAACCCCACCGCGACCAGCCGCACCGCGACCCGGTCGAGCTCGACCTCGAAGATCCGGTTCAGCGAGCCGCTCTTCTCCAACGAGTCGAAGTGGAAGATCTGCTCAAGTACGGGATGATTCCGGAGTTTTTGGGACGACTGCCTGTCGTCACCTCGCTCGGCCCCCTATCGGACGAAGAGATGATCCGCGTCTTGACCGAACCCAAGGACGCCTTGATACGGCAGTATCAGGAGTACTTCCGCCTCGACGAAGCTCAGCTCGAGTTTACCGAAGAGGCGCTCCGGCTCATCGCGCAGCTCGCGCGCAAGCGCGGCACGGGCGCCCGCGGTTTGCGCTCGATCGTCGAGGCGATCATGCGGGACCATATCTACGACCTCCCCGAGCGCGCCGACGTCAAGCAGTACGTCATCACGGCTGAGCAAGTGCGCCAACTCGACTCTCGTCTCAAGCAAGAGGAGCCACCCAAGACGGCCAAGAGCAAGCGGACCCAGCGAAAGAAATCGGCGGCCGCCAAGCGCGTTAGCTCGAAGAGAAAGAACACCGCTTAGTCCGCGGGCGCCCTATCCCAAACGTCGTTTCTCCATCGATCTCGGGGCCCATGCGGCGGCTCTGGCCCCCGAATATCGCTAGCCGCCGGCTCGAACGACCCCTATCTTATGCGAGATAATCCCTAACCCACGGGTTGAGGGCTCAAAGAAACAGAAGAGCTAAGACCATGTCCGAAGTAGATTTTCTCGTTGCTCCAATTCAAGGGGAGCTCCGGAGTCGTCTGGAGCAAGCGACCGAGCGGTTTCGCGAACTCGAGGCGGATCTCGCCGATCCCGAACTCATCAGCGACGGAGCGCGATTTCAAGAGGTTCAAAAGGAGTACGGCTCGATCTCGGGGCTCGTCCAGAAGTTCCAGGAGTACATCAAGTCCGAGGAGGACCTTGAAGAGGCCAAGACGATGGCCGAGTCCGAAGACCCCGAACTCAGGGAGCTCGGCGAGTCGGAACTCGAGAATTGCGAGAAGCGGCTCCAGGAGGCGGCGCGTGGGGTGCGCGAGTTTATGCTCGACCAGGAAGACGAAGGCGCCGATCGCTGCCTCGTCGAGATTCGGGCGGGGACCGGGGGCGACGAAGCGGCGCTCTTCGTCGGCGATCTCTTTAAGATGTACAGCCTCTATGCCGACCGCGTGCGTTGGAAGATCGAGGTGATCAGCGAAAGCCAGACGCCGCTGGGTGGATACAAGGAGATCGTCTTCGGGGTGAAGGGTAAGCGCTCCTTTGCGCGGATGAAGTTCGAGAGTGGGGGACACCGTGTACAGCGAGTTCCCGATACCGAAACTCAAGGGCGCATCCACACTTCGGCCGTCACGGTCGCGGTGATGGAAGAGGTCGAGCAGGCCGAGGTGGATATCAAAGATAACGATCTGCGGATCGATACTTTTTGCGCCTCGGGGCCGGGGGGGCAGAAGGTCAATAAGACCTCGTCGGCGGTCCGGATCACGCACATTCCCACGGGTACGGTGGTGTCGATCCAAGACGAGAAGTCCCAGCACAAGAATAAAGCAAAAGCGCTGCGGGTGCTCGCGAGTCGGATCAAAGAGAAGCAAGATCGGGAGCGGCGCGAGAAAGAAGACGCTGAGCGGCGCAGCTTGATCGGCTCGGGCGATCGCAGCGATCGCATCCGCACCTACAACTTTCCGCAGAACCGGCTCACCGACCATCGCGTCCCGGGGCTGACGCTCTACTCGCTCGATCGCCTTGTCGTCGGCGATCTCGATGAACTCTTCACCCGACTCGAGACGCACGACCGCGAGCTCCGAGTGCAAAATCTATAAGCCGAGGAACTCCCGTGGAGACTGCCGCCGATTTGATCGCCTGGGGACGAACCCGCTTTCGCGACCTG
>CAYZYD010000424.1:0-4227 GCA_964482505.1 uncultured Planctomycetia bacterium
GCTCGAATTCTCGACCTCCCGCATCGAAAGCAGTTTTTCAACGGGCTGCTAGGTGGCTAGTCGGCTAGTCGACGATCGCCAGGATATCGTTCTCGCTCATGATCAGATACTCTTCGCCCCCGACATTGACCTCGGTTCCCGCGTAGGCACTAAAGAGGACGCGATCGTTCTTCTTGACCTGAAACTTGCTGCGGTCACCGCTGTCGAGCAGCGCCCCGAGGCCGGTCGAGACGACCTTGCCCTCTTTTGGCTTCTCTTTGGCGGTATCGGGAAGCACGATTCCGCCCGCTGTCTTCTCTTCGGCTTCGAGTCTTTTGACGACGATTTTATCGCTCAGGGGTTTGAGTTTGACGCCCATCAACGATCCTTTCGATGGCACGGTGGTTGAACCAGTGGTTGAACCTCGACTTGAGTTTGGCTTGCTCGGGATCGGGTTTTCGAACCAGCCCGAACCCTGGAAATCGCGCCCAACAAAGCGCAGCCGCGCGGGGACGTCAAGATCGTTTTACTCAAGGATCTCGATCTCGATATCACCGCGGGCGTAGGCCGTACAGGCGTAGACATGACCGTCCTCGTCGCACTCGACTTCCTCGTCGACGGGGCCCTTGCACTTGACGAGGCACTGTTCGCACGACCCTTCTCGGCACGAGTATTCGATCTCGAGCCCATTGGCTTCGGCGACGTCGAGTACCGAGCACTCGCCGTCGGTTGGCACCACGACTCCCGACGGCTTAAAAGTCACCTGGTACTCGGGCTTGGGGGCCTCTTCCACCGCATCGGGTTGGGGACCGAACGTCGTCTGCTTGACCGCCGATTCGATCGCCCCGGGGTCGATGCCAGTCTCTTCGAGCGTCGCTGCGACCTCGGCCTTTTGAGCCGCACGGGCTTGGGGTGAGGTGTCGACGGGTTTGGCGGCGTCCCGCGGCGCGACCTCGGTTCCCTTAGCCACGCGCTTCCCGCCAAAACTCTCCGAGTGGAAGTTCTTCATATCAAAACCCAGCGACCGGAGATTCTCTTTGACAGCATCCATGAAGGCGTTGGGTCCGCAGAGGAAGACGTGTCGGTCGCGGAAGTCGGGGCAGAAGAGTTTGATCATCTCCGGAGAGATGCGTCCCCGGTAACCCATCCAAGCCTCGCGACCCGAAACGAATCCCGTGATTGTTGCGGCACAGCAGAAGCCGTTGTGGCGCGAGGAGAGAAACTCGAGCTCGCGCGAGAAGAGGATGTCTTGTGGGGTACGAGCTGAGATCAAAAACTTGACGTCGACGTCGGCAGTGGTGTCGATAATCCAGCGCGTCATCGCCATCAGCGGAGTGCAGCCGCTGCCGGCCCCAACAAAGAGCATCTTCTCCGAAGGGTACTTGAAGCAGGTAAACTTCCCCGAGGGCCCGCGCGCCCGCACGATCTGCCCGAGCTTGAGCTGGTCGAGTAGATAGTTCGACATGAGGCCCCCTTCGACACGCTTCACGGTGATCTCGAGCGTGTGCGGTCGCGACGGAGTCGATGACATACTGTAGGAGCGTTTGACGTCCTTCTCGTCGCCGATGTCGATGATCAAAGTGATGAACTGACCCGGCTCGTACGAGAACATCGTCGGATCGGTCCCGACGAAGCGGATCGTTTTGACGTCGGGTGTTTCGTCGATGATGTCGGCGACGCGGAGCTGCGTATCCATCTTCTTGTGCTCAGAACACCAGATCGGAATGCGCTCGTGTTCGGCGAGCAAGTGCTCCATCAGCGGCGAACTCGGCGGCGGCCCCTGATAGCGGCTCGGACGGGCGTTACTGACGACTTGAGAGTCCTCGAGGACGAAACGGACCACGTGGTTTCCGAGCGTAATCCGGTCGCCCGAACGGAGGTTCAAACCCTCCTCGGGAATTCGCTTCCCGTTGACATAGGTGCCGTTGGTACTGCCCGCGTCCTTCACCTGAAAGGAGCCGTCGTCGAGTCGGACGATCTCGGCGTGTTTGCGGGAGATCATCGTACTTTCGAGCTGAATATCGTTGCCGGGGACTCGACCCACCGACATATAGGCGAGGAGTTCTCTCTCCTCTTCCTTGACTCCATCGCGGTAGATCTCGACGCGATTCATGGGAACTCCTTTGGATCTAGCGCCAATGAAACACCTGGCGACTCTGGAGATGGCATTTTCGACAAGTCTCTTCCGATTCGCGGGTGAGCGTGGGAACCGCGATTTGGTCGAGGCTCGCCGCGTCGACGACGTCACCGTGACAGTGGAGGCAGTCTTTTGTCGTCTGCTCGAGGTGCCCCGTGGAGAAGTGGTCGAAATTGTCGAGACGCGGCCTCGTGAGCGGCCAGTCCTGATCGGATAACCGAGCGAAATAGACGGGATCTTCGCGACCGGCGGTATGGCAGAGCGTGCAGGCTCCTCCGCCGACATTCGCGTGAAATTCGGCAGTCGGTCGATCCTCTCCTCCGTGACACTCGCGGCAATCGCGAACACTCTCGCGGGTCTCGGGCACAACTTCATTAAACCGCTTCCCCGACTGCTCGAGATCGTGACAGGCCCGACACGAGCCCTCGACTTGAAGGTGAGGCTCGTGGGGAAAGTTATGGCTCGTCACTCGCTGGGTCAGTGCCGCATCGCGAGCGGCTTCGTGCATCGAACCTTCGACGTGACAATCACCACATTGAGTCAGATCACCGACGAAGTGTTCACTCAAGCTACTCGAATGAATCGTCTTTTGGTGACAGCTCTCGCACTCCTCAACCGGACCTTCCGGCTTGAGGTGGTCGGGAGAGACGTGCAGTGTATGCCAGAAGACTCCGTATCTCTCTTGGGATCGGTGGAGCCAAGCCCCGGGATTCTGGTGGCACTTTTGGCAATTGAGGCCGGGTTTCAGTTGAGCGGCGGCTTCGACCTCTGAGGTGTGGTCTCGAACTTCAAAGCGGTACCAGGAGAGCGAAGATTCGAGGTCTGCGCGCGCGAGCTCCGCGGCCACGGGGTAAGTCGACACCTCGCGCTCGATCTGCTTGAGCAGGGGATCATAGAGTTCGGCGTGGCAGTCGAGACAGGGCGACGGTTGGGGCGGGGAAGCCTGCGGGTTTGCTTGGGCGCCGTGCCAACGGACGTCGAAGTCGGGAGCCTGAGCGACCTGGGTGGGTGACCTCGAAGTACTTTGAACGAGTTGATCGCCCCCGGTCTTGAGATGGCACTCCATGCAGCCTGCAAAATCGATGGGGGTGAAGTCACGACCGTCTTCGGGATTTCGCGAGGGGCGGTGACAGTGGCTGCACTCCTCGACACTTTGGAGATGCTGCCGGTGGTCGAAAGTCGCAAAGGGAATCTTCTCGTGGCGAGCGGGGACGACGCGCGCGAGGTCGATCTGGCTGAGGTGCCGCGTGCCGCGAACGTAGGCCGAGTCCTCGCCGGTTTCAGCGAAGGGGCGGTCGCGGTGACAACCAAACTCTGAACAGGAGGCTCCCGACTTGTGTGCGACGGGAACGAATGCGGCGTCGGCTCGCGAGACCAGGAGTTCCGATGGCCAGCCCGACGGGACGGGGTCAAGCTGGGTTGGCTGCGCTCGATTCTCGGTATTCTGATGGTCGACATGGCAGAGCGCGCAGGCGTCGTCGGGCCAGTTCTCGGCCGCGGACTCTTTAAAGGGATGCATCGTCGCGATCTCGGCGTGGCACTCGAGGCACTTCGCTTGTGGCACGCTATTCCACGAATCGTGACAGCTATCACAGCCCGAGTCGACAATCGCTTGCAAAGCGGGCGTGAGCTCTATCGAGCCGTCGAAAAGGGCGGCGTGTGTCGAGTGCAGCCGTCCCGGTTCGGCGACCTGTTCGCGAGCCCCCGGGAGGAGTACGAGACCGAGAATGACCAGCGCGACCAACCCCGATCCCCAGGCGAGGCCCCAGAGAAGGGGGAAATGGCTGAAGGAGATCTCCGCTTCGCGCCACGCTTCACGTTCTCCGGGTTGCCACTCGCCCGGACGCGCCTTGGCACTACGGTAAAGGCCGCGTTCTGCCACTTGTAAGACGAGGTTCGCGTCGGGCTCGGCCGCTCGGTCGAAGGTGATCTTGGTTTGACCGAGCCGGAGCACATCGCCGGGCTTGACGGGCTCTTTGCCGTCGAGCCGCACCCCGTTTAAGTAGCTCCCCGTCGCGCTGCCGAGATCCTCGACGAAGTAGTGTCCCTGGATCAGTTCGAGTTGCGCGTGCTTGCCCGAGAGGATCGGGTCGTCGAGCGTGACCCCACAC
>CAYZYD010000425.1:0-4225 GCA_964482505.1 uncultured Planctomycetia bacterium
GTGGTGCGCGCGTCGAAGGACGGGTTCTCGTCGCTGCGCGACCCGGACTTCGTCCGGGCTACCCAGAGAGACGAAACGCCGGAGGCACGATCGCCGTTGACGCCTCGGACTCCCGGACCGGCCCGCTCAGACCGTCGCGACGACCGTCTCGTAAGAGATGTCGAGCCGTTTCATCTTCTTATAAAGCGTCGTCCGGTTGATCCCGAGCTTGACGCAGGAATCTTCAAAATCTTGACGGTCGACTCCGCTCGTCGCCTGGCCGAGGAGGTCGACGATGAGCCGCTCGGTCGGGCCGAGGGGATCGGGCAGATTGTCGTAGCCCGTTCCGCGCAATAGCGTGCCGCCGTCGACCTTCGCCTCGGGAAGTTTTGCGATGAACTCGCGAATCACCGAGAAGGGCGGTGCGATCTCGCGGCGCCGGTAGGCGGCGACGAGACTCGCGCGCGTGCGTACGAGGTCAATCTTCGTTGCGACCGAGAGCAACTTGCGCAGTTGTTGTACGAGCAGATTGCGGTCGGAGGGACCGAACCAGTACCAGCCGCGTTCGCGATCGAGCCAGTCAAAGCCCGACATCGTACTCAAGATCGCTTCGATCAAGTTGCCGCCTTCAAGACTCAAGACACTCATGCCGAGACTCGCTCGGAGTTCGGCGAGACTCGAGAGTCCCCAACCGTCGCACTGACGGCGCGAGTTCTTGGTGACGGCGGAGACAACGGCGTCCGAGCCCACCGGAAGCGCGAGCGACTTGCCTTGAATCTCGGCGACGAGGAAGGGCAGTTCGACTCCGAAGAGCTTCGATCCTTGCTCGAGCGTCCGGAGTAAAATGCGGCCTTCAGAGTCGATCTCGTGGCGACGGAAGATCCCTGGGAGCTGTTCGTCTGAGACTGGCAGCGACTCGGAGACCACCTGAACCGCGCGTTCAAACACCGGGACGAAGGGCTTTGACTGTTCGACTCGCGTCGCCTGTTCGACGCCGATCTGACGGACGCGTTCGCGCGTGAGATCAAACTTCTCGCCGATCTGCTTGAGAGTTTGCGGCCCGTCGCCTTCCCAACCGAAGTAGTGGCCGATGATCTTGGCGTCGCGCGGAGAGAGTCCGACCGTTGTGACTTGGACAAACTCGTCGTGAAGCGGGGTCGAGTGGGATTCTCGGACTCGTTTTTCGAGCTCGCCGAGTTCGTGGCTCATGGCGCGGAGCTGCGCCTCTGAGTAGCGGTTGTCGTCGATACCGCGAAAGACCTCGCCGAGTGAGCTCACGGTCGGGTCCAAGGTTCGCAGGAGCGTACCAAAACGGGGATCGTCGCGACCGATGTCGAAGTCACCGATCAGGCTGCGCAGCCGGCTCGCGTTTTCGAGTGCTTCCTTGTGGCCGTGCGGAGAGAGGTTCTCTTCTCGGATCGGACGAGGTTGGCAATCTTCGAGTGCGGTCAAGAAATCGACGAGACTCTTACCGCCCACACCTCGGTATTGGAGAAAGTCGCCGATCGTCAGCGAGTAGAGCTGAGCCGGGTCGTCGAGGAGCCCCTCGCGCTTGAGGCAGTTATAGGTTCGACGTTCGATCTCGACATCTTTGAGGCCGACGCCCTTGGGCGGGAGTGGCAATGGCTTGTAGATGATATTGGGGGGAAGCGACGGCAAGTGGGTGTCGACCTCCTGGATGACGAGGTCGCCGAGCTTTGCGATGATGAGCGTATCGAGTCGTTCCCAGAGAGTTTCATCGAGATCGCGGAGATGGGTTAACTCAAGACCGTAACGCCGTCGGATGTTCGTCGGGATTTGCGCCCCGAGGATTTCAGCGAGCGACTTGGGCGCGAGTCGTTGGCCCGGTCGGGGCCACTTTTGAATCTTGGGCTTGAGCGCTTCGAGTTTGACCCGGTCTTCGGGTCCGAGCGACTTCTGCGACTGCGCAAGCGACTCGAGCGATTCGAGAGTCGCAAGAAGATCGACGAGAGACTTTGCGCCAAAGCTTCGGATCTTGAGAAGGTCTTCGATCGTCAAATCGACGAGGCGCTCGGGGCTTTCGAGCAATCCCTCTGCGACCAGACAGTTGTAAGTGCGCGCTTCGAGAGGGATTTCCCCGAGGCTCGACTCGATATAGTCTTTCCAGTTTTCGGGGAGCGGTAGCTTCTTCTTCAGAATCGACTCGGGCAACGAGGCGATTCGGGATGAGATTTCTCGGACAACCGCGGCCCCGAGCTTGGCGCAGAGATTGGGTGAGAGTCGATCCCAGGTGCTCTCGTCGAGATCAGCGAGATTCCCTTCGATCGACTCCTCCTGACTCAGGAGTCGCCAAGGAATCGGTACATCGAGCACCGGGGCGAGCGTATCGGGTGAGATTTTCTGACCAGGTCGCGGATATCGTCGAATTCCCATACTTCGTCCTGCTTGTGCGTAACCACGGTTTTAGGCAAATAAGGGTGGTTGAGACTGAATTCCCCATAGCCTCAGAAGCCTACCGCAGTTTTGAGGACTGGACCAATTCGACGGAAAAGGAGACATCCGGCCAAAAAGCTTGATATAGTCGCGGGCCGGGTTTACGACGTCTGATGACACGCATTGTCAGGCCCGCTCGGTTCAGTTCGGATTCTGAACTCAAGCGATGCGAGTATGTTGGCTCAAAAGTGCTGGCGCTGCCGCCGGCTCGATTCGATCGCTTTTGAGCCAACGCGTCGCCACTTCGGTTGAGAAGATCTGGCTCTTGCGTGTTCAGCTCGAGCGTGCGCTCGCAGTCTTCGAATCCCCCGTCGTCCCGATCCTTCGGACCGCGAGACTCCCCGCCTTGAACTCTTTTTGCTGCACCGCATCCAGCTTCACGTTAAGTTCGAACGCCGCCCCAGAATTGACCGCTGAGAACCCCCGCTGAGATCCCCTTTGACCGAGAGTTGTTATGCCGTTTGCTAAAGCCGAGGAACTGATCACTGCGATTGGCGCCGGTGAGATCGTCATTCTCGTCGACGACGAAGATCGCGAAAACGAAGGCGACTTTGTGATGGCAGCCGATAAGGCGACGCCTGAGCGACTCCAGTTTATGATCCGAAAAGGCGGGGGACTCGTCTGCTGTCCGGTCGACGGTCGGGTAGCCGATCGGCTCAAGTTGCCGATGATGGGACCCGCCGATGATGACAAAGAGTCTCTTCTGAGCTGCGCCTTCACGATCTCGGTCGACGCCCGCGAAGGAACGACGACGGGGATCTCGGCCTACGATCGCGTTCGGACCCTCGAGGTACTCGTCAACCCTCGCTCAAAACCGAGCGAACTCCGGCGCCCCGGACATATGTTTCCGATTCGCGCGGTCGAAGGTGGAGTGCTCGAGCGACAAGGCCACACCGAAGCCGCGGTCGACCTCGCTCGGCTCGCCGGAAGCGCGCCGGTCGGAGTGATCTGTGAAGTCCTCAACGACGACGGCACCATGGCCCGCCTTCCCGATCTCGAACGGTTGGCCGAGCGCGAAGGTCTCCTGCTCGGCCGCATCATCGATCTCGTCGAGTACCGCCGCGAGTTTGACCAGGCGACCCCAGCCAAACTACCCCAGGCGAATCTCCTCTCGGAAGCCAAGCTCCCCACTCGCTACGGTGTTTTTGATATTCAAGTCTACGAAGGAGTCGCCGGCGACGAAATTGTCGCGCTCGTCCTCCGCGACGAGACCCGCGGCCTCGGGGAACGACCCCTGGTCCGAGTCCACTCGGCCTGCTTCACCGGCGACATCCTCGGCTCGCTGCGCTGCGACTGCGGCGGCCAACTCGAGCTCGCGCTGCACCGCATCGGAGAAGCCGGCCGCGGCGTCCTCCTCTATCTCCCCCAAGAGGGACGCGGCATCGGACTCCCCAAGAAGATCGAAGCCTACCGCCTCCAAGAGGAGGGACAGGACACCGTCGAAGCCAACGAATCCCTCGGCTTCCCCGCCGACCTGCGTTCCTACGACGAAGCCGCCCGCATCCTCAGATCCCTCGGCCTCGCCCAGATCCGCCTCCTGACCAACAATCCCAAAAAGGTCGAAGGCCTCGCCGAACACGGCATCCAAGTCCAAGAGCGACTCCCCCTAGAAACCGGCCCCGGCCCCGTCAACCACACCTACCTCAAAACCAAAAAAGACCGCCTCGGCCATCTATTCAAAGCCGTCTAAGACCAACCCCTATATCCACCACAACAACCTACAATCGCAAATCAAAGATCACAGAATGCAGACAGCAGCAGATAGCAGAAAGCCGAACGCAGAACGCCGGAT
>CAYZYD010000426.1:0-4224 GCA_964482505.1 uncultured Planctomycetia bacterium
GGAGGTCGAGGGCCGGCGATTCTTGCTCGAACTTTTCGAACAGGACACTAGTGCCAAAGGGCCGACAGACAAGCGTTGGTCGATCACGGGTCGAGAGAAATGGTCCGGTAGACGCTGGGACCGTTCTCGACCACGATTCCCACGTAAGCGCTGCCGCGGGCTCCGTCGTGTTCGAAGCGAAAGTCGCGACTCTCGCCGGCGGAAAGCAGATTCCCGGGGATCTTGCGCTCTCGAAACGCACTCTCGAGGTGGAAGTAGACGGCGAAACGGAGCGACTCGGTCGACCGGTTAGTGATCGTGATGACGAGCTCCTGGCGGTCGACGCGCTTCGTCCGAATCCCGAGAAGTCCCGATTCGACGAGGACGGACCGCTCAAGGTCGCTCTGCCACGTTCGACCGGACTCGAGTTCGACCGCTAGCTCGACTTTGAAATCCGCCGATTCGAGAACTCCAAACCAGTCGGGCAGAGTGACCGTGGTGGTCCACGAGCCGGTTTCGCCCGGAGGGATCGCCTGAGCGGCGAGGTCCGGAACTCGGGGCCAGCCACTCGGCGGTTTGAGCTCGGGACGAAACGTCGCGGGCTCGGAGAAGAAATTGGTAACCGTCACTTGGAGCTCGGTCTGTCGACCCTCAACCAGAGGTTCGAGTTCAAGCCGGAGCGAGCCGACCACTTGAGATCGCGCGGTGTCGAGACCCGCGACGAGATAGGGTTCCGCTTCCAGCTCGAGCGAAAACTGCCCCTCTTGACTGCCGATATCCCGGCGAACGCCAACGCTGTCGTAGACCTCGACCCGGCCACTCGACCAACCGGTCAACGAGTCGAGCGCGGGCAGAGCCACGAGGTAGTTGCGACCCTCGCGCTCAAATACGATGCCCTCTATTCCGCTGCGGCCGCGCTCAAACCTCACAAAGGTCGACTTGGAGAGAAAACCCGTCACAAACTCCCAGGTGAGGGCGAGCCGCCTGGGGACCAAGCCTCCCGACTTCTCTCGCGTCACGAGAGTCTCGTCCGCGTGGCTGACGATCGTCACCTCGGGACCGAGGGCCTCGAGAATGTAGAGCACGGTTGCAAACGACTGGGAGGCCACGTCCTTCGGAAATTTCGCGAGGTCGACGTGAGCGACGAAAGGGGGCTGGGGAGACCACTCGAGCAGTGCTTCGGGGTCGCGATAGACCCGAACGGGCAGCTCGTAAACTGGGAGCTCAAGACCGAGGGGGGTCTGTTCAGACTGAGCCGTAATCCCGAGACGAATCACGGGTTCGGCGCGCTTGAGAGCCGCTAGGAAGGGTGGAATCGAGTCGGCGACCGGTTCTAACCAGAACCAGGAGTGCACGTGGTGGAAATAGGGCTTGAGCAGATCGACGTCGCCCGGATCCCACTGGCTCGGGTCTCCAAACAGCGCCCGGCGCTGAAACTCGCCCACCTTCTCTACCCACTCTGGCCAATCCAGGCCGACTGGGGTCTTTTTCACCGGAAAGAGATAGCCGACGGGTCCCGTCAGAATGAGCCAGTCCGGACGCTCGTCGACGGAAGGAACTTCGACGACCCATTTGCCGCGCCCGAGGGCATCAAACTCAAACGGGGGAAGTCCCGCCAGGGCGAACTCCCGCTCGAGTACGATCGACCAACCCTCGAGCGAACCGAGTCGCATCTGGATTCGGTAGAGCCCGCGCTGCGTCCCGTGCCGAGTCCAATCGAGGGGCGGGTTAAAATCGATAGGGAGGCCTTCAGAGACATACCGTTTGAGCTTCTCGGTGAAGAGAGCCTGGCCCGCAACGTCGAACACTGTGAAGTCGAGCCAGTACTCCCCGGGCGGGAAGGCGATAGTCCGCACATTGATCGGCGTCATGTCGCGGGCAGTCAAGCGGTGGAGTGAACCGCGAAAGGTGAGCTTCGCCTGGGGAATCTCCTCGACGACGAGGTTGTCGATCCCATACCCACCGTCGCGACTCCGAGCGAGCGGATCCCCTTCGGTCCAAATCGCCAGGCGAGCTTGATCGAGACCCGCCGGCAGCTCGACCACGCGACTCTGGGTATGCCAGGATCGCCTCGTACCTCGTCCGGAAAGAAACGCGATTCGCTGACCGTCGGGGAGTTGGAGACCGACCTCGATCGAGCCGCGACCTTGATCGAGCCAGCTCAGGTCGCCTCGGAAACGGAGTTTCAGTTCGGGCTTGAGCCGGATCTCGGGGCCCAATACGAGGGCAGAGGCTCCGCTCATCGGGATAAAGAGGTAGCGGCGGGAGCGCTCCCCCGCGAAAGCCGCGCCCCCGATCTTGAGCCCCGAACGGGCCGACCGCGCGTAGAGGACCCCGAAGACTTGCTCCCAACCTTCGTTTGGTTTGAGGAACTGCGGCCACTGGTCGATCACGGCTTTGTCGGGATCGTCGAGCTCGACGGGGATTTCGAAGGTCTCGCGGTAGACGGGTATCGCCGGCGCCTCGGCATGAATAGGGGCCGCGCAGAGCAGCCCGAGGCCGAGGACTATTCGCCCAAAGTTCATCCTGCGACCCTACCGCTTCTCGTCGAAAGTACCCGCAGAGTTTGCCGAAGGGTGACCGTAGGCTTGATTCATCTTGCGCAGGCCGTCCGATTTGCGGAGTTCCTTCTGGAACCCCTGAAAGGTCGCTTCGAACTTCTGCTGCGATTCACTCTCGAGTTCGAGGATCTGACCGAGCTCATCCTTGAGACGATCGAGCGCCGTCTCGATCTCTTCGCGAAGCGTTGTCGGGAGACCTTCTTTGGCTAGAGCCCAACTCTTCTTGTGGGGTTCGAGCTCTCGACTGATCGCTTCGATCCTTCCCATCTCATGGTCCTTCGCTTCACCGAGTCGAACCACCTCGTCGATATCACTGTGCCCCAGTCGCCGCGTCTGTTCGCGAATCAACTGTGCGATAACCTGATAGATATCTCGCTGCTGGTGGAGCCCCTCGAGAAAACTCTGAGCTTCTTCGGGTGTCACTTTTTGGCCTCTCTGTCCAGCGCTTTTAATTTGTCGTCGAAGAGCTGAATCCAAAACTCCTGATCCTGATCGGTGGGAAGCTGCTTGAGGGTGTCGAGTGGAAGCTCCGCCACTCTCCGCTTACCCATTTCGAAAGTGTGACGAGCTTCGCGCGGTTGCCCGAGGCGCTGGAAGCAGATGCCCTGCTGAAGAAATCCGAGAGCGGTGAGCGAGGAGTTGGGCGCGTTCTCGATCGCGAGCTGGAACTGCACGACCGCCTCTTCGTAGTCGCCGGCGAGGAAGTAGGCGTCGGCATGGGCGAAAGCCCCGCGTTCGCTCAACGCCTTCCACTCCTTACGATCGGCAGGATCGATGTCCTGGTTGAGCGCGTACTTGCAGACGAAATCGAGCTGATCGAGGGCGCGCCGCGCTCGGTCGTAATCGCCGCGCACGATCCAACCGAGACCGACGTGATAATGAGCCTCGCCGAGACGCAAATCGGCCGAGGTCGACTTGAGCTTGGAAGCGAGTTCCCGCCACGCCTCGTGAGCCTCAGCCGATATCTCACGTTGATTCTCTTGGGATAGGTTCGGGGCGTTATGACTCCGGTTGTACTTCGCTTGGAGGAGGACGCACTTTCGGTAGAGCGCGTCCAAGTAAGGTCGATTTTGGGGATAGGTCTGAGAGAACATCACCTCATGATAAGCCGTGAGAGCTTCGGGCTCCCGGCCGAGCTCTTCGAGTGCTCGGCCCTTCTCCAAGAGTAGTTCATACTTCTGTGGGTAGGTGCGCGACGGATTGATCTGGAAAATCGCGTCGTCGACGATCTCGAGACTCTTGGCGGGTTGCCCGATCAACCGATGGATCCGGGCCTTGAGAATCCGCTTCTGCCAGTAGCGGTGTTCCGACTGACCCCCCTCCCGACTTGCCGAGTACTGCTCGAGATTCTCGAGAGCTTCGTAGAGTTCTCCCGCTTCGAGATAGGCGGTCGCAGCGTCGAAGAAAAACTCGGGGTCTCCAAACTTGGTCGAAGCCGCGTCGACGTAAGCTTCGGCGGTCTGAGCCCAGAGCTCTCGCCGACGTTCTGAATCTTGGGCCAGCACCAGCTGGGCGCGCTGCTCGAGTACCCGCGCCTCCTCGAGTCGGTACTGGGGATGGTTTTTGATCAGACGCTTAGCGACTTCGAGAGTCTCGGTGGCGCGATCGAGCTCAGCTTCCGCTCGGTATCTTTCGGCGAGTTGAATAATCTCTTCGCGGAGTTCGAGCCACTTCTCTTCGAGTT
>CAYZYD010000427.1:0-3971 GCA_964482505.1 uncultured Planctomycetia bacterium
ATCGAAAGCAGTTTTTCAACGGGCTGCTAGTTGGACCGGCGATTCTCAGGCGCTGGAACCTCGCCATAAGTTGCTAGCGAGCGCCAATGACGCTCTTTGACCGCGGGAAACGCGCAACAATCTTCCGCTCTCAACTCGACTCTGTTAAGACGCATCCGCCGCCCGCCCTGACCTACAGCCCGCCCGCAACTCGTTTCGATCGAACGTTCTTCGACCGAACGCCGCTAAGAATTCGATGGATAGGCAATACCTGCGGTTTACCGCAGTGCCGCTGAACTCGGATTCTCGGCTCGGAAACTCGTTGCGGGCTGGCCCCAAATCTCATGAGGTGATGGTGTTGGCTTCTCAATTCTCTTGGATTCGATCGCGCGTTTTGCCGCGCGGCGCAGGTATATCAGTACAACGCTTCTCTCTCTTTCCCGTGATCTTCGTTTTCGGATGTTCTCTCCTCGGCTCGGGTCCCGAGCCGGTTCCTTACAAAGGCTACGGTATAGCGTTCGAATATCCGAGCGACTGGTCGAAGCCGCGCATGACCGAAGTCGCGGGTGTGCGCCGGCTCGAGCTCCAGTCGACCGAGGAGTGCTGGATTCGAGTTCTTCTCAACGCCCCGACCGAGACCGCGGCCACGGGAGCCAGCATGAGCGAAACGATGAAGCTGCTCAACGAGGAGAGCCAGGACGGGAGAAGCTGGATCGCGCAGGGTCAACAGATCGAGCTCTCAAGCCAAGCGCCCGAGATATCGCCCGCAGTCTTGCGCCGCAACATCGCAGGCGAACCGTCGCGGGCTGCGATCGCCAAGGTGACCCACCGAGATGGTCGCGACGACTTCTACCTGCTCTACCACAAAGTCCAGACCGCTGAGCGTGCCGTTCTGTTTCAGGTGCGGAGTCCCATCGACGAGTGGGCCGAACTCGAACCCGCGCTAGAACTCATCCTCGCGAGTTTTCAAGTCGAGAATTAGGGAGAGGCTGCGTCGGAGCAGCCCCTCCTTCCAGCGAAGCAAGCCGCGTTTAAGAGCCCGGAGCCTCACAGACGGAGTCGAAAGTTGGATCGATATCGGCGTTCGGGAAGGGTGGCAGTGGACTCGGCCCGTCGCTAAAGAGATAACTCAGAAGGCCGAGTGCGTCGTCGAGCCCGACCTGGCTGTTGTCGTCGTAGTCGAGAGCGGCGAGGCAGGAGGCCGGGTCAGTCCCAAACAAATACCGCAGGATCGAAACCGGATCGGAGATGTTGACGACGCTGTCGCGATTGACGTCGCCCCGGATAAACGCGCGCTGAAATCGAAACTCTTCGGAGAAGGCCGTAAAGACTCCGGCAACTTCGACCTGAACCTGCACACTGCGTGGTGAATCGACGGCCTGAGTTGTCACTTCGATGAGGTTATTCGAAACCAGGGTATAGCTGAGCGCGTCACCGCCGAACCAGACGTTGGTCACTTGATTCAGCCCGTCGCCTTCGATCGTTACCGGAGTGCCGCCCTCCATATTACCGGCGCGCGGGGTCACTTCCGTCAAGACGACCGGAGTGGGGGCACTCGCCGGAAGGAAGGCGATGCCACTCGGCGTCGAGAGAAGCGCGCCCGAATCGTCGAAGTAAAACTGCTCCTCGCTCGCTTCGATCGTACCGTTCTGGTCGGTGTCAACCAGCAAGACCACCGCGTCGAGGGCACCGTCTGCGATCAAGAGTCCGCCCGTACCGTTGAGCGTCGCGTCGTTGGCATCGGTGACTAGCCCGGAGCCGTCGTAGAAGAGCTGACTCTCCGCGGTGCCCATCGCATTTCCGTCACCGTCGAGGTCGACCGCCGTGACGACCTGTCCCGTATCTTCGTCGATCACAAACACACGGTCGGTTGCGTCGACGAGAATCGACTCGACGTCGGCAAACCCGTAGGAGGTGAGATCGAGGAAGAGTGCGACCTCGGTCACGGGATCGACCGTACCATTCTGGTCGCTGTCTGAGAGCCGGTAGATCGCTTGGCTCGCGACGTCTGAAACGAGCAGATCGCCCTGATAGAGCGTCAGCGCCTCGGGATCGGTTACGAGCGCACCGCTCGTGTCGCCGTCGTAAAAAACCGTCACTTCGCCCGTCGAGAGCGCATTGCCATCCCCGTCGAGATCGACGAGGCAGAAGATCGACCGAACTCCCGAGCCATCGTCGCTCGCGTAAACGCTACCGTCGGCGGCGACCACGAGCCCGTTTGGAGTCGAGAGGTTGGGGCCGTCCGACGAGTCGTCGTAGAACGGGACGATCTCCCCCGCATCTTCGGCGTCTCCGTCGCCGTTGAGATCTTCGAGGTAAAAGATCGCGTCGAGCGTACCTCCGTCTGACAGCAGAATGCCGTTCCCGTAGGCGACTACGTGGTTGGGCGTCGAAAGGTCAGGACCGGACGAGGCGTCCGAATAGAAGAGGGTGATCTCTGACGCGGAGATGTCGAAGTCTGCATCGAAGTCGGTGAAAAGGTAGACCGAATCACTTCCACTGTCGCAGACGAAAGCGCGGTCCTGGGCGCTGAGGGGTGTGAAGAGCAGAATTCCAGCGCAGAGGGTTAAGAGTGTTTTCAAGAGTAAGACATTTCACGATCAGGGGTGTCGCCCCGTCTCGCCGGCGACGATCGTTATGCATCCGATCAGCCATAAGGCAGCGTGAAACGTCTCGGGTTTTAAAGTTGATCGGTTTCGGTCTGCGTGCTCGATAAGGCAAGCCGCAAGCGGTCCTCATAAAATCGGTGATTGAGCGTCCCACGAGAAGTAACATTGCTTCAGGAGTGACTGGCCGCGGCAGACTTCACTGCCTTCGGGCGGGCTGCTAGTTTGTAGCCGCCTCCCAAAAGGCTCGTTGGTCGAATACCCAACCTAAGGTCCGCTGGACTCGATAAGCGCCTCGACCTCGTCCTCGGAAAGCCGTCGCCAGCCTCCGCGCCGAAGGTCTCCGAGCTCGACGCGTCCGATCCGCACCCGCTCGAGATAAGTGACATGGATCCCGACCACCTCAAACATCCGCCGAACCTGCCGCTTCATCCCTTCTCCGATCACTACCCGGGCGACCTTACCGTCCACTTCGATCTCCGCCGCCTGCGTCTTCTTGCCGACTTCGGAGAGAAAGACCCCGCGACGCAATTTCTCGACTTCGCCGGGATCGGGCCTCCGACTCAGCTTGGCGCGATACTCCTTCTCGCAGGAATATCGGGGATGCGTAATCTGGTGCTGGAGATCGCCGACATTGGTCAAGATCAAGAGCCCTTCGGTTTCGAGATCGAGTCGTCCCGCCGGTAAGACGCCGAGTTCGCGGATACTTCGGGGCAAGAGGTCGAGCACGGTCAGTCGCTCGTGGGTGTCATGAGTGCTGGTGATAAAACCGCTCGGCTTATTGAGCATGATCGAGAGCGGTTCGGGCGGCTCGATGCGTTCACGGTTGATCGCCACCACGTCGACGTCGGGCCGGATCTTGGTGCCGAGCGACTCGACCACCTTGCCGTTGACTTCGACGAGCCCATGTTCGACGAGAAGTTCTGCCTTGCGGCGCGAGCAGTAGCCGCAACTTGCGATGTACTTCTGGATGCGGACGCGGCTCGAGCTATTTGCGGGGTTCTCCACGCCAGGTCACTCCGATCTCGGGGACTTGATAGGATTTGTAGGCTTCCCGACAAGGGGCGTCGCTCGCGTGTTCAAAGTGAACGCTCGGCGGGCACCGGTCGCTCGTGTTCGCAACGGCTATCAGAGTTGAGCTCCGAGTCCCGCGGGGGGGACTTAGGTGGCCGAAGTCCTTACAGAGCGCCGGTAGTGCTTCGGTAGTCGTCGGATCGGCCAACGGCTGGTGGACCCGGAGCACCCGTTTGAGGCGGTCGAAGATCGGCAACTCGCTGTGGCGGTCCCACTCGAGGCGCGCGCGACGAACCTCGAGCGTTAATTCGTCGTGCGGGGCTCCGTTGTTTGAGAGTACGTGCAATCCCGGCTCGAGCGGGCCGGGCTGAT
>CAYZYD010000427.1:3981-4211 GCA_964482505.1 uncultured Planctomycetia bacterium
GCGCCCGGTTTCGCGGGCGCGAGCGGGCGGCGCTGGGAGTTGCGGCCATCCCACCCGAACGAATAGGCCGCGAGAGAGTCGCCCCAGAGGAGAGAAAAGGGTGGGTAGTCAGCGAGGTCGAATCGCTCGAGTCGCTTGAGGACCGAGTCCGGAAGCGACCGCGACCCGGGGTCTCGAAGCTGCTCGAGGACTGCGCGCACAATCAGACCACGCGAGCGAAGTTTTCGGTC
>CAYZYD010000428.1:0-4196 GCA_964482505.1 uncultured Planctomycetia bacterium
GCTCTCGATTACATCGGTGCCCAAGCTTACTTCCCGATCCTGGCCCACGGGGGCGAACCGACCCAGGGCAACATCGAAGCTGGCTGGCAGCGGCTGCTCGAGGACATCACCCGCTATTGTAAAAAGCAGAGGAAGCAGATCATTTTTACCGAACTCGGATACAACCGCTCTCGGCTCGCTCCCTATCGCCCCTGGGAGTACGAGACTCACCGAGACGCCGAGCCGCTGCAACTTCGGTGTCTCGACGTCGCCTTGAAGTCGACTCGTCGCCATCCGGCCATCGCTGGCACGTTTCTCTGGAAATGGTTTCCGGGTGGCTACGAGCCACGGAATTTTTCTATGATGGCGCCGTCAGTCCGTGAAGTGATCCGCAGCTATTGGGGTTCGCGAGACCAGTAAGCGTAAAGGGGCGACCCTTCACTGGATCGACTCAGCGTGAGCTATTGCTCGGCTCAAATCATTGATTATGTCGTCGGTCTCTTCACAGCCTACCGAGAGACGAAGCAGCGAATTCGAGAGGCCGAGGGCTTCGCGCTCCGCCGGCGTTAGGCCTCCGTGAGAGGTCTTGGCGGGGCGGGTGATGAGGGTCTCGACCCCTCCCAAGCTCGGCGCGTAGGTGAGAAGTTCAAGTCGCCTTAAGAAGCCAACCAACTGCTCTTCAGAGTAATTAAATTCGAAGCTCAGCATGCCGCTGCCGCCCTCGAGCAAGCGGGTGGCAGTCTGATAGCTTGAATGCGACTCGAGGCTGGGGTAGTAAACTCGCTTGACCCGGGGGTGTTCTGTGAGGTACTGCGCGATTCGAATCGCAGAGTGGTTGTGTTGTCGCATGCGGAGCGGGAGTGTCTTGAGTCCGCGATCGAGGAGGAAGAGATCCCGAGGACTTGAAGTACCCCCGAAGAGATTGAGACGTTTGCGAACCTGATTGACTCGCTGTTCAGAGCCTGCGATGACCCCCGCGCAGAGATCCGAATGTCCTCCGAGGTACTTCGTGGCCGAGTGAAGGATCAGATCCCAACCAAGCTCCGCGGGTCGGACGTTAAAGGGAGTGGCGAAGGTCGAATCGACGATCGAGCAAAGCTGCTCGCGTTGAGCGTATTCGGCGAGTTTGTCGAGCGGAGCCACTTCGAGGAGAGGGTTTGAGAGTGTTTCGGCGTAGAGTGCTCTGACTCCCGGATGGTCCTCTCTGGACGGCCATGATTCTGGGTCGGCGAGGTCGATTGTCACTCGGTGAATGCCCCAATCACAGAGGATATTTTCAAGGAATGAGTGGGTTCCACCGTATAAGTTGCGCGTCGTGACGAGGGTGTCGCCTGGTCGAAGTACCGTTAGCAGCGTCGTCGCAATGGCCGCCATGCCTGAGCTGGTAACGATAGCAGTTTCAGCACCCTCAAGATCTGCGAGCTTGTTCGCGAGGGCGACGTGGTTGGGTGAGTTATTGAGGCGCAGATAGAGAATGTCGTCGTACTCAGCCGGCGCAGCGGGATCTTCTTGGTAAGTTGACGAGACCGTAACTGGGGAGACGATCGGTTGACCAGATCTCCGAGCCGATCCTGCGTGAATAGCGCGGGTCGCAAAATGCTGATCCTCGGGTCGAAGCGCTCGATTCATCGGGTTCTCACTTCCTAGTCGCTTTATCATAACCGGGATTGGCTCGAGGAAATGAAAGAAGCTCCGCTGCTAGCGGAGCTTCTTTCGAACGGAGGTTTGTCGCGGCCGCGCCACCACCGTAGTCAAGCGGAGTGTAGACCCGTCGACCGGGATTGTGACGGGATCACGTGATTTAGTCAGCTAGAGAGGCGTGGGTGTCGACTGCGGTATTGGTGCTGTCGAAGCCGCCGAATACGTGGATCTGATTGTCGAGCAGGACCGCCGGGGCCCAGTAGCGACAGGTGGGACTAATGTCACCTTGAGTCACGGTTCCATTTTCAGGATCGAAAATCTGAACCGAGGCCTGGAGGGGAGGGCTACCCGGTGACAGCGAGCTCCCACCGATGATATAAATGAGCCCGTCGCGTTCGATCACGGTGGGTCCGTAGACGGGATTGTCGAGTTCGGGTCCGTCACTCCAAGCATCGAGGGCGGGATCGTAGATCAGAGTCGCCGTCCCGACCCCCCAGACGTAAAACATGTCCTCATACGCGAGCCCCGCCATACCGCTCGATGACTGCGGAAGCGGAGCGAGTGTGGTCCATTCATCGTCGCCGACATCGTAGACAGCGTGGGCCGTGCCCGCCGTCCCACCGGCGACGTAGATTTTGTCGCCGATCAAACCGCTTGCGTGTCCGTAAGTAAAAGAGAATGTCGACGGGGCCCGATCAGTCCAGCTATCCAGGGCGGCGTTGTAGGATCGGTTGAGGGTGCCGCCACCGGGCCACCCCCCGATAAGGTAGTACGAATCGCCGAAGAGTTGTCCGGTAGGTCCCCAGGTGTTTGAGTCCGGGACCGGGGTCGAGGTCGACCAGAGCTCCGTCAAGGGATCGTAGACTTGGTGTAAATTGTCGGTCCCCGATCCACCCCAAGTCGTCGCTCCGCCGAAGAGGTGAACCAAACCGTCCGGCATCAGCGCCGCTACAGCCGCACCTTTTGCAGTCGCGAGCGGCGGTTCGGGGTCCCAACTCGTACCGGAGGCGCAGTTGTCTTGAGACGTTGCGCAGGTGACCGAGTCCGGACTCCGGTCGGTGCCGCAATTCGGCCAAGGGGAGGGCGGAGGCGTGCCGAGAGCAAAGAGAAAGTCGAGCACGTTGATCGCGTCGCCGATCGTGACAGAGCCCGAGTCGTCAACGTCGAGCGCGTCGAGACAACCCGGTACGGGGGTACTCGGGACAAAGAGGTATGAGAGGAGATTGATCGGGTCCGCGATGTCGATCACGCCATTCCCCGTGACATCTCCGCGAACAAAGTTTCCGTCGTCGGCGGCCGAGAGTGTAGAGAGAGCAAAAATCGCAAGGACCAGTAGGGTGCTGCGCACATCAACTCCTTAAGGCTAGGGTAAAGTAGAGCCCTCTGTTATCTTCTGAATCGTTGGGTTCGGCTGAACCACAGGCTTGGGTGAATGCTCGGCTGCCTGAAGCACTGATCTCTGAAGCACTGATCTCTGAAGCACTGAGCACTGATCACGGAAGCACTGTTGGTTGAACCGCAGCGTTGGCTGGTGAGGCATCTACTCTCAAGACAGAAATTGCACCCGGGGGCCGGACCTTCGTTCTATTCAATTGCCACAAGAATCGAAATGCAGGGACGATCGAATCGTGACTCTGGCAAAGCCAATAGTGATTGTCACCCGCCCCCTCAAAGAGTCTCAGCTCTCTGAGCTGCGAGAGATCGCGGAGTTGCGGGTACTCGATTCTCCTCATACGACGTCGGACCTCGCCGGTGCCACTCAGGATGCTCAAGGCATCCTCTGTCAGCTGACCGACTTACTTCCCGCGAACATTTTTGAATCGAGCCCCGAGCTCAAGGTGGTTTCGACGATTTCAGTCGGTCTCGACCATATCGATCTCAAGGCGGCGCGGGAGCGAGGGGTTGTCGTTACTCACACGCCCGGAGTACTGACTGACGCAACCGCTGACCACACCTGGTCGTTGATTCTCGCGACGGCTCGGAGAGTGGTTGAGGCAGACCAGTTCATTCGTGCAGGGCAATGGACCGAGTGGCGACTTGACCTACTCTGCGGAATGGAGCTCAAGGGAAAGACCTTGGGTATTCTCGGCTGTGGCAGGATCGGTCAAGCGGTCGCGCGCCGCGCGTCGGGCTTCGGTTTGAGATTGCGTTACCACAATCGACAGCGACTAGCGCCCGAGCTTGAACGCGAACTCGAGCTCGAATGGGTGGAGCTCGAGCCGCTGTTTCGGGAGTCGGACGTTCTGACCCTGCACGCACCCCTGACCGATTCAACTCGTCACGTAGTCAACGCGGCTAGACTCAGCGAAATGATGCCCTCGAGCCTTCTGATCAATACTGCTCGGGGAGCTCTCGTCGACGAGGAGGCCCTGAGCCAAGCTCTTCAAGCGGGGGCCATCGCAGGGGCTGGGCTCGACGTCTTCGAGGAAGAGCCTCGAGTTCATCCGGGATTGCTCGACTCCTCGCGGGTGGTGCTCACGCCCCATCTGGGTAGCGCAACCGAGGAGACTCGGGCGACGATGGTCGAAATCGCAATAGCCGATCTCTGTCGAGTGCTTCGGGGCGAGGAGCCACAC
>CAYZYD010000429.1:0-4193 GCA_964482505.1 uncultured Planctomycetia bacterium
TGAGACTTTCGGGGTAGAGAATATCGAGGCACTCTCCCACTCATAGCAACTCGGAAGGTCCGTGGAAGGAGTCAAAGCTGGAGATTGAAAAGAACTCTTCAGGATCATTGATTTCAAGAGTTTGACGCGGCACGACCTGAAGCTCGACCGAAGTGAGAAATGACTTGCCGTACTTGCGGCCAAGGAAGCCGAGAACTATGTCGTTTCTCCCCGTTTGATCGAGCAGCTTGAGGTGGGCCTCGATGACCTCTTCTGCCCGTGCTCGAAGTGTCTCCTTGGATTCGATCGAGAACCAAAGGTCCGCCAGAGCGGGAGTCAGGGCGATCGTCTGTCCCAAGTGCTGAAACAGCGCGAAGGGAAGCACGAGGTCCACGCACTCTTTACGCCACTTGACAGTGACCGGGGTCTGCTCGAGGGTGAGCTCAGGGGAAAAAACAAGTTTGGCTAAGACCTCATGCCGCGGGTACGGAATCGCGCCGAGAAGGGACTTCTCGAGTTTATTGCGCAGCCGACGAAGGGCGTACTCAAGCCTCGGTGAGGAGGTGCGGGGAAATTCGTAAAACAGTGGAGAGGCCCGATAAACCCCGTCGTACTTATCAATAAAGACCGGGATCTCGAAATTCACCCGAGTATCCCTTCAAGCTTGGCTGCGACAAGCGCTTCCATCGCACTCACCATCGCTTGCGCTACGTTTCTACCCGAGTAACGGAAACGTCGCCTTGATTCCGCGTCAATCAACTCTCGGCGAGTGAGATCATAGATCCGCCGCCTGGCGGTGGAGATTTGACTTGTGATCAAGCTCGGGTCCCAACGGCGCGCTTCTGACTCGAAGACCTCGACGGCGACGGCATCTAGCTCGGGTTTTGATTGGCCAAACGCATGAAGTCCTCGTTCGAGATCCATTCGGGCGAATGCGCGTTTGCCGCGTACTTCAACCAGGAGTGCGCGAAGTGCGGGCGGGGGTGAATCCTCGAGCTGGTGCCAGTCGATCGCTTGGACCGGTTCCGCATCGGGAGGAATTTCGGCAACGTCCAGGAACGCGTAGGGAGTCACCTTGAGCGGAGCAAGCTCGGGAATGGTATCCCGATAGAGCTGAGCCAACCGGAGCGAATCGGTCAGGCTCCGAGAATTGAGAACGAGAAGCGCTGCGGACGGCTCAGGGTGCTCGAAGCAATAGAGATCGAATAAGAGCTCGTCGAGCGCCCTCTTGAGATCGGCAGTCACTGGAACTTGAGATACTTCAGCCGCCCCACCGGAATAGAGTTCGAGGAGCTCCAATTCTTCACAGGTCCAAATATCTCCGCGAAGTTCGGTCGCCCGCTGATCAAATTCGCGAAGTCTGCGTAGCTCTTTGAGGAGCGCCGGCTCCAAGAGGCGGGGGCCAGTACGTCGAGACGATCGTTCTAGTCGCTCCTCCTGTCGCTCGAGGAAATATCGACGATTGACGAGGTCACAAAAGAGCGAGCAGTTTTCAAATTGTTGAAATCGACGCCGTATCTCAACACTCTCTTGGGCTTCCCAAGCTTCACGTCGGAGTTGTGCGGATTCAACGGTCGTTACTTTAAACTTGAGCTCGTCGCCTGAGAGCCTTGCTTGAACCCGAGTCAAGTTCTCAGGATGGGCGCGGGAGTAGTACTCCGCCACCGGTACTAGCAGATCCTTTTCGATCCGCCGCTTGAGTGGCCGAGCTCCGTAGCGGATGTCGAAGCCGTCGCAAGCCAGCCGTTCGCGGACTCCTTCGCCGAGCTCGAACTCCAGACGACCGTTCTGAATTCCCTCCCGGCGCCCGAGCAGGTCGAGTTCGCGCGCGGCAATCTCGAGAATCGCCGCTTGATCAAGGGGAACGAACGGGATCACATCGTCGAGGCGATTAAAGAACTCGGGACGAAACGAAGCTCGAATTTCATCGATAAAGTGCTCGCGAGCTCGGCGGCCAAGCGAGGTTTCGTCCGAGTGAAATCCGGGGCCCTGGGTTGAGAAAGTCTCGGCCCCCAGATTCGAGGTCATGATCACCACCGCATTCGTAAAGTCGGCCACTCGTCCGGCCGCGTCGGTGAGCCTCCCCTCCCCGAGAACCTGGAGTAATAGATCGAAGAGACCTGGGTCCGCCTTTTCGATTTCGTCGAGTAGGAACACGCCGAAGGGTTGTTCTCTCACCTTTGCGGTGAGCAACCCTTCCTCACCATGGCGACTGCCGGTGAGGCGCCAGAGTGAAACCGGATCGGCATATTCACTCATATCGAAACGGACGAGCCGATTGCGATCGCCGAAGAGGAACTCCGCCAGACACTTGGCGAGCTCCGTTTTCCCGACTCCGGTAGGACCGGCAAAGAAGAGGGACGCTAGTGGCTTACCGGGACGAGCAAGCCGAGACTTCGTGACCGAAATCAAATCGACGACTCGCTGGGTAGCGATCTCTTGACCGAGCAATCTCGTTTCAAACCAAGCCCGTACGGCGGCCAGATCGAGGGGCTCGGCGTCGTCGAGAAGAAAGCTGGGAAGTCCGGTCTGGGTCGAAAAGAACCGCTGAACGTCGTTTGCCGTAATCCTCTCGTCAGCCTTCGAATGGTAGAGCTGACGAAGAAAGCGAATCGGGCGACCCGGGAAGGCGGAGTAACTCGCGTAACGACGGTGAAGACGTTCGATTTCCAGGAGTGCTGATTCGGAAAAATTGGCGTCCTCTTCAGAATCCCCTCTTGTTGACTCGAGGTCCTGAGAGCACTTCAGCAAGATCTCAGAAAAGGTCTCGGGACTGGGCTCAGCCACTTCGAACCGGACAAATGTCGACAAAAGACGGGGATTCTCCGCTTCGAGTCGCGCGTACTCCTCGGGCGTTACCTCGGTGACAGCGACGAGTTGTCCTCGGCCTATCGAGGGGATCAGAAACTCGGCAACCCCCGTGAGCTGACCCTCACCCCGCCCCACTTGGGCTAGCTCGACTAGATTCCCAAGTCCGACGATCGCCCGCTGCTTGGCCGCCTCTTGGGAGAGACTCTGACAACGCTCTTGCCACATCCCGTAGCCCGAGGCGCCGGAAACGAGTTGCGACCCGGAGGTCTCCCAGAACGGGGTGGCGGGAAAGCCAAATCGGTGTGTTGAACGGGCGAGTTCGTGCAAAAGCGCGGTCTTCCCGACGCCGCTCGGGCCGACGAGCAAGACACTCCGAGTGCGACCCAAAATCTCGGCGATACGCGCCAACGACTCTTCGACTCGATAGGCGTGGGAGAGTCGAACCTCGTCGAGGACGATGCCGCACTCTCTGATCGTGAGCGTTTGGACCCCACGTAGTCGCTGTTCACGCTCCCGATTCGAGAGCACCTCGGCGATAAAGGGCATGGGGTGAACCTCGAGCGATCGCACCCGCTGGCAATAGCCGAGCCCCGAGAGCGATCCCGAAAGATCGAGACGATCGAGCGCGGCGCGGATCTCCCTTTCGACCAACCCTTCGAAATCGCTTTCTCGGGAACCGAGGACCTCGATGCCGAGCTCGACCACATACGCGATTCGAATCTCTCCTTGGTCCCAACGAAGTGTGTGAAAAGTTGGGCGGATCGGCGTGTGCCATTGTGGAACCCTTGAGGGTGCCTCGAGCTCCACCTCGACTCGGACTACGGTTGGTACGGCTTGGGATCGTTCGGGAAGGTAGGGAATGAAGCGTCTAATAAACTCGGTCACCTCGAGTTGGCTTGACACCTCCCGGGCGAATTGACTCAACCTCCGATCGAGAGCTGAGCTCGAATCGGCTAGCGTCGAAAACTCTGGAAAGAAGAGCGCCTCGCCGAGCAGAAACCCACTGTCGAGTTCCTGCAATATCTGCAGATAAGATAAGTCGAACCGAGGCAACCCAATCCCCAACCACAACCACAACCAGCCGCTCACCACAACCGATGAGTCGAGTACCTCGGATAGTACAGAATTCGCTCATCAAAGGGGAGCCGGATGTGGATCGATCACCAGCTTTTGAAACTGAGCCTTGGGATTTCGAGAGTTACGGGTGGAGACTCGACGAATTCAGCAATTCGACTGCGCCCGAGCGCCACCCCCCAGGCCTGGGACGGAGTTGTCAACGCGGCCGTTGAATCCGCTACCGTCCCTCTGACGCAGCGAGCGGACGTCTGACGATTTCGCAGCCGCGGGTTCATGAATAATGCGGGCTAGCAGCCCGTTGAAAAACTCATTCCGCGCGGGAGGCC
>CAYZYD010000430.1:0-4165 GCA_964482505.1 uncultured Planctomycetia bacterium
GAGAAGGACGCCGCCTGATGCTCAGATTCCAGAACACAACTCTTGCGCATATCTCTCTTGTGAGCTCAGCCCCTCGCTATAGCTGTAGTTGGAAATACTCTACTAACGACCTAAGATTGAGCCGCCGCAGAAGCAAATGACGAGCTTCCACCTTGCCTTGTTGCCTTCACTCGGCGGCTTGCGTCCCAATTTCAGGGCGATCCCTTGATGGGCTACCTGAATGCCGGGGTAGCATTCATCTTCCGTCCAAGCCGTTGGATCCCCAACATTCTGACTGTTACCCGTAAGCCTTTTCCCAAGACACTTGAGGAATTTCTTCAACGCGCTCTTCACGGATGAAGAGTCCGGCATACTGCTGGAAGACCGAATCTTCCGCTTTAACGACCTTAGCAACCGGGCGCAATCCGGCCGGGATCGCATATCCCAAAGCTCAGCGACTTTTCGAAGTCGGATCGGTCCATTCTCGTCCGTAGGGTCGTTGGGCGGGATCGGAGTAGGTGGGTCTGTAGCGGGTGGATTGTCCTCAGCCGGTGGCCACGGAGTTGGAGGGGTTGCTCCTCCGGTTAACCTGCCCCAAGCATCAAGCATCCACTTCATCAGCTTAATAGCTTCTCTTTGAGCCTCGGGGTGCCCCATCCGTTCACCACCGTGGCACAGATGGTAGCTCTCGTGTAGGAACATTGCGATCATAGCCCAATACTCACGACTCTTCTTATCGCAAAGCTTCATAACAAAGGCGGGGTCGCAGAACTCCTTGGGTAGCGCTAGACCTTTAAGCTTGCCTTGATTGTCGCGTTGAATTCGAGGACTTCTGACTTTGGGATCGACGTAGATCTTTCCTTTAGACTTGACCTTGTCATTCATCTTCTCCATCAGCGACTTAAGAGACTGGAGGCAGGGTAGGTCCTCAGCAAGGAACGGGGGTGTAGGGGTGCCACCCGTCCAAGCGGTGTCCCCGAGACCCGTCAATACCGCTAGGGCGTCGCAGAGCTTCCCAAAAACAGGATCGTTCGTTGCACCCGGTGCCGGATCGAATTTCTTTTGCCCAGGCTTCTTCTTCTGTTGGTCATCGGCAACCCCGCCGTCGCCATCATGAAGACTACTCAGTAGCGGTGAACCAAACACCGTTTGAGTTGACGGTATCACTGGGTTCCCCAGTTGCCCAGTGGAAGAAACTCCGTAGAGCTTCCAGTCGATCTCAATGTTCGACTCGTCGAGAACCCCATAGAGAATGTCCGGCGATCCACCCTGCGAACCCACGGCCCACGAGTAGCTCACGACACCGTCAATATCGGTTAGAGCTACGGAGTCTGAGAAATTCAGCTTGCCGCTAGAATCGAACGCAAAGGACACGATCTCTGTGTCACCCGTGACCTGGTTCATATCTAGCGCGACGAGAACAAGCATGCCGCCCACAATGATGGGCTCGACCCGAACAGGCGCCTCAAGGCCATCCCTAAAGTCAGGGTACTTATTCGTTACGTCCAGAGCCTTCGCAGAGCTTGAGTGGAGGCAGAAGATTCGAATGTTTCGTGTAATCTCGGGGCCGAAGAAATCCTTTTCAACGGCTGTCACTAACATCTTGTTGGGCGAGGGAAAGTCGGATACTGACAAGATCTCGTAATGCCCGAGACGAGAAGCGGGCAAAGTGTAGCGTTGAACCAGCTCCGGCTTTCCTTGTGAGGACTTTGCAACGACAGAAAACGTTCGACCGTCTGTACCGACAAGGACGAGTTGATTGTTTACAGCAAAGGTTCGATAAGTCGGAAGCCCTATCTTTAGTACAAACGTGGACCCTGAAGGCTCTACGACGATCAGGTCGTGATCACTCCCGATAACAAGGTCCAAACTGCTGCCGCCTAGTAAGTCGAACTTAGTCATCCGAGTTGTCGCCTGGTAGGGCAAATCAACGACCGTATCTGGGTCAGTCGAAAACTCTTGTGTTGAGCCGTCATAGAGATAAGCAGAGAGTAGATCGCCATGATACTCTTTGACGATGATGTCTTGATACCCGTCCTGATCATAATCCCAGACCATGAACTGTTCGAAGGTCGGGTGTAGGTAGTACTCTCCGTTTGCGAACGAGTCGACCTCGTCGACGATAAGGCTATCCTCCAGCTCCTTCTGAAAGAAGGTCTCGAAGTCGGCGGGGGTTTGAGCCTGCAACATAGGGCTGATCCCCAGAACTAGCGCGAGAGCCGCGCACCAGGACTTTAAGTACATTCCTTGTCTCACTGTCAGTACGGTGAAGGACGTAACATCGATAACACCAAACGCCATCGTTTAGACAACAATGGGTATTTGTACCGCTTAAGTCTTTCTTTTAAATTAGATTATGGAGTTTTCTCAAAACTAGATTCCGACGTTCTCGCCGCGTCTAGAGGCCACCGACCATAAGACCTTTCTAGCCTGTACTTTGTCTACCACCGTAGACTTGCCCGCTCGCGGAGCATTTGTGGCGGCAGTCTACACAAGGGCAGCCGATAGAGACAGGTTCGAGTCCTGTATCGCCCCAAGTTCTAGGAAATATATCGCGAAACTGCAGCGTCCATACGACGCCAAGCAACCTGACAAGATAAAGATGGTGGGCGATACAGGACTCGAACCTGTGACCCCCAGCGTGTCGAGCTGGTGCTCTAGCCAACTGAGCTAATCGCCCCCGGGACAAGAAGGCGAGTGTAGCAAAAGTGGGGGCGACGTCCAGGGGGGATTTGCTTTTGGATTCCGAGGAGAACCAGGGTTGCATAGCAAGCTACTGCGAAGTCGTAAGACGTCCGCTCGCGGCGTCAGAAGGACGGATTCGATCCTCAACGGGCTCTAAAGACCAAAGAGATCTCTAGCGCGACCGAGTGCGCCCTGGCCGATCGTCCGTAGGATTTCGTCGGTCAGAGGCGAGAGATGAATCTTAGACATGACGGCGGCGACCACGCCCGGGACCATGAAGATGGCGAGGGCGACCATGGTCTCGGCGAGGTGGACAGAGTCGTGAGTGACGTTTGCGACCGACTCGGTTCGGTCGAACGAAGTCGGAATACGGCTCGTGTCGAACTCGGTATCGCTCTCGCCGACATTCGGTTGATAGGCTGAGGTCAGAGCCGGATCGTACGACGGGGTGCTAGCTGCCGGCGGGCTCGGTTGCGACGACGAGGTTGTCTGAGGAGGGGCGGCGGCACTCGACTCGCCAAAGTCAAAACTCTGAACTTGGGCTGACGGCTGCCGAGGCTCGTCCGGAGCCGCGGCCGATGGAGCTGGGGTCGCCGGGCCTGTCTGCTTAGCGGGCGGTTCGAGCGGTTCGGTGGGAAAGTCAGGTAGCGTGGTCTTGGTTCGGTTTGGATCCGGAGCTGCGGGTGGTCCTTCGAGACCCATCGAAGATTCGATCGCATTTCCCATCCCCTGAAAGAGCGCTTCAAGATTACCGCTCTGCATTTTCGAGGTCGCCGGGGGTGGTGTCGGTTTGCTCTCGGGGAGGAAGAACCCGGTCGGGAGGATCAAGAGACTCATCTTGCACTTGGGGCAGCGAACGCGGCTCTTCTTGGCGACCGGTGGTACCGCGAGTTTGGTTCCGCACTTGATACAGCCGAGCTGCCAGCGGTCCCCGACCACGGCGACCGGCTGCTCTGTAGGTTGGGGTCCAGCCGGCGGCGCCTCGGTCATCGTCGGAGCTCCCGATGCTCCTTGCGGCGCCGGACTCGATTCCGGGGCATGCTGCTTGGCCGCTTCCTCGAGCATCGATTGACCGCTGGGTCCGATGTTGATCTCTCCGGTCAGCCGGAGGGTTTCGTCGAAGAGGGCGAGTCCCGAGCTGACCTCTTTGGAGCGGATCGGCGCCATATCTTTCGGCGACGTATCGTCGTCATCTTCGACGAGCGTCAGCTGCGACCCACCACTGGCCGGTTTCGATTTGCGACGAGCGATCGTATCAGAAGAGAAGTAATCCGAGTCGAACTCGCTCAAGGTTAGCGAAGTCTCGGTTGCGCGTTTCTCGGCGCGCGCTCCTTGGAGACAATTGCCGCACGTGGTCGTCTTCTGAGTAATCCGAGCCGCACCCACGGCCTTACGCTGTATGATTTCGCCGCATTGATCGGAGTAGTGTATATCCATGGCGAGTTCTGTTTCCGCTTAGCCGAGGAAGTGGCCGACCGCGAGCGGCATGAGGACCGCGTGC
>CAYZYD010000431.1:0-4140 GCA_964482505.1 uncultured Planctomycetia bacterium
GGCGAAGGAAGCTCGGCCTCCCGCGCGGAATGAGTTTTCGGGCGGGCTGCTAGGGTGTACATTCAAGGCGAGACCTCGCGCGAGAAATGCACGGCGAAGCGCCGGCCCCGAGCGGAATCCCTCGGAATCACCTTCCGATGCGCCGTGGCCACTCGGAGCGGTTGCGCTTGAGAGCATTGGGCTACCCCTGGGTAGACATTGCCTTTGGGTAGAAACTGCCTTCAGCTGGGCGTGCCTTCGGGAGTATCGGGATCGGGAGAATACTGCCGGCGGGGGTAGGGATCGCCCGGAGAATAATGGGCTGAGAGGAATAAATGGGGAGAGTGACGGGATTCGAACCCGTGACATCCAGTACCACAAACTGGCGCTCTAACCGACTGAGCTACACCCTCCACAGACCGTGCATTGTTTCCTTAATCGTTTGCTTGTCAATAGCTATGAGCCCGCTTCCGAGTCGAAGCGGCATTGAGGAATTCCGGAACTCAGCGACTGCTACGGCGGAGCCTGAAGATGGATTCCTTAACGACCTTCACGTTTCTTTTATTTTTCACGAGTTCCGTGATCTCCCCCGCTCCCCGGCTCCGCATGACCTTATGAAACCCACTCCTGCCGCGAAAGGCACCGTCATGAATCTCTCAGAACTAGTCTCCCTGTTGGTCGCGGGTATGACAGTCTTGACGAGCTCAGCCCTGCTCGTGTCTCCCGCGGTCAGCGTCCTGCGTCGAAAATTCGAGGATCTCAAACTCCTGCGCCGCTCGAGTCTGGCGACCGGTGCCGTTGCTTAACCGCCCGCCCCAAAAGTCATTCCGGTTGAGGAAGGCGATACCCAGGTGTCTGAACCACCGCCGAACGTAGCGCCTAAGCGACGCATGCCGGCGGTGCTCCCTCAAACTTCACAGTCTCGATCTTTGGATTCGGAACGCTCTCGTGAACCCAGCCACCGAGCTCACTCTCTTCAGCCTGTTGATCTTCCTCCTCGCGAGCTCGCTCTCGATCGTCCTCTGGCCGATCTGTTCGGTCACCCTGCGGGTATTGGTCGATTTTCTTCTTTGGACAACTCAGCGCTGGAAAAACGACTCTTGGCATTATCATTCGGAGTCGGAACGGCTGCGACGCCTGAACAGAGAGTTGATGCAGTTGCCAAAGCGAGAGGTCCCCAAGTGAAAAACGCAAATGCGAGTCGAGTGACGGAGCTCCTCCAGAATGCGCGAGGAGGGGAGGCGGTTGCGGTTCGAGAGCTCTGGCAGACACTTTACGGTGAGCTCAAGAAGCTGGCCGAGGGGCAACTGATCCGTGAGCGAAGAAACCATACGCTCCAGCCGACAGCACTCGTCAACGAGGCTTATCTGCGCCTCTTCGATCAGTCGCAACTCGACTGGCAGAATCGCGGTCATTTCTTCGGAGCGGCCGCGCAAGCGATGCGACGGATCCTCGTCGACTGGGCCCGCAGCCGCAACGCTGAGAAACGCGGGGGCAAGCGGTCCCAGATCGAGCTCGGTCCCGAGCTTGCCTGGATGGGTGACGCTCAGCTCGATATGTGCGCGATCGACGAAGCGCTGACCGAACTCGCCGAGCGATTTCCGCGCCCATCTCAAATCGTCGATCTTCGGCTCTTTGCCGGGCTCTCGGTCGAGGAGACCGCCCTCGCGCTCGAGATATCAGAGCCGACGGTTGTCCGCGACTGGCGCTTTGCACGAGCATGGCTGACCCGAGCGCTTCAAGATGAAACCAACGATACCGAATCTTTGGGGGAGCGGGATGATTCAGCCGAAACTTGAGGGAAGCCTCGACGAGCTCTTTCACCGGGCCCTCGAACTTCCCGAATCCGAGCGCGCCCGCTTTATCGAGCGCTGCGACCCAGCCCACCGCGGGGAACTTATCGAGCTCCTCTGTGCTGACGAAAGCGCCTCTTGGATCGACCTCGGAATCGGGGATGCCAAGCTGCCGGGACAGATCGGCCCTTACACGATTGTCGACCTCATCGATCGCGGCGGAATGGGCGTCGTTTATCTCGCCGAGCAGGAAAATCCGCGTCGTGCTGTGGCCCTCAAGGTGATTCGCGACTCGGCTCTAACCGAAGCGGGGGTGCGTCGATTCCAACGCGAGACGACAGCTCTAGCGCGACTCATGCATCCTTACATCGCTCAAATCTACTCGGCGGGACATGAATCGATGTCGGGGAGCTCGGTCCCATTCCTGGCGATGGAGTACGTGGCGGGGAGCCCGCTCACGGAGTACGCAGACGAACACGAGCTCGATCTCCGCGACCGCCTCGCGCTCTTCTTAAGAATCTGCGAGGCCGTGCAACACGCCCACACGCGGGGGATTATCCACCGGGACCTCAAGCCAAGCAATATTTTGGTAACCGAAGACGGCATTCCGAAAGTTCTCGACTTTGGAGTGGCGCGATTCCTCGACGCCGAATCCCAAGCAGTGGAAACGGCAGAGGGATCAATCGTGGGGACACTCGCGTACCTCTCCCCCGAGCTCGCCGGTGGCAATTCCGAGAGCTGTGATACTCGAGCGGATATCTACTCGCTCGGAGTCCTGCTCTACGAGTTACTCGCGGGCGAGTTACCGATACCACTCGACCATCTCTCGGTGCTCGAAAGTCTTCAGCGAATCCAAGTGGCCGAGCCGACTCCGCTCGGAGCTTACGATCGCCGCTACCGAGGCGATCTCGAAACGATTGTCGCCAAAGCGCTCCGCAAAGACCGCGAGGCGAGATACCTCACGGTCCAACAGCTTGCGTTCGATCTCGAATGCTACCTGAGCGAGCAGCCGATCACAGCCCGCCCCCCCTCCGCAATCTACCAGGCGTGCAAGTTTGCCCGGCGGAACCGCGCCCTCTTCGCAGCGATTCTTATCGCCTTCGTCGCTCTTACGGCGGGCGCCGGTGTCGCCACCTGGCAAGCGCTGATCGCGGCTCGAAGCGCTGACAGACTCCGAAAGGAGCAGGTCAAACTCGAGACCGTTCAAAGCGCGCTCATCGAACTCTTTGAAGATCCCCTCCCCTTTCGAGCCGGACAATCCGCCAAAATCACCGACTATTTCGACCGGGCGGTTGCCAATTTCAGCCGGGAGTACGAATCACAACCGGACTTACTCGGACACCTTTTGCACGTCATCGGCCGCTGCTACGAAGTGCTGGGACAACCCGAATCCGCGAGTCAAACCCTCAAAGCAGCGCTCGAAAACAAGCGACGAGCGGGAGCATCGCTTGAGAGCATTCTCGAGACGCGCATCGTCTTGTCGACGGTTCTCACCAATCTGCACCACTCCGCTGAAGCACGAGCGGAACTCGAACAAATTCAGGAGGAGGCGCTACTTGGCCTCGGACCCGACCACCCCTTACGGCTCAACGCTCTCAAACGGCTCGGTTGGCACAATATCTATCACGATGCCTCTCTGGCTGAAGCTCAGCTGCGCGAAGTGATCGAGAGAGCCACAGATTTGAGGACTCGCCTCGAGGCTCAAGTCTTCCTCGCCAACGTCTACAACCACACCAAGCGCTATCCGCAGACCTTCGCCCTCCTCAGCGAGATTCGGCCCGAGATCGCCGAGGTGTACCGACCGTCGGATCCGGTCTCGTTGCGAGCCCAGGGACACTTCGCCTTGGCCCTCGTCCGCTTGAATCGCAAGCAAGAGGCAGAGTTGATCTATCGAGACATCTGTCGTATCAAGCGAGAGCAGGTGGGCGAAGAGTCACAAGATTGGCGCAGTAGCCGCATCGCTCTAGGCCGAATTCTTATCGCCCAAGAGAAGTATATCGAAGCGAAGAACCTCTTTGCCGATCTCGTTGAGCGCGAGTCGGAACTCCCCAAATCGACGATATTCTTGACGACCTACCTCGTGCTGCTCGGTCAGTGTCAACATGCCGTCGGCGACACTCCGCAAGCGAGCAAGACCCTGCGCCGCGCCCTGACACTCTACGAGAAAAATAACTTACCCCGCGGCTCGCTCTACACGAGATTGGTATCGATCCTCGGGACGATCGCCTCGGAGGAATAGTTCGAGGCAATGATTTGTGGCTAGTGTCCTGTTCGGAAAGTTCGAGTGAGAACTCGGCGAGCCATTCGGCCTTCCTGGCTAGCAGCCCGTTGAAAAACTCATTCCGCGCGGGAGGCCGAGCTTCCTTCG
>CAYZYD010000432.1:0-4134 GCA_964482505.1 uncultured Planctomycetia bacterium
GCGAAGGAAGCTCGGCCTCCCGCGCGGAATGAGTTTTCGGGCGGGCTGCTAGGCTAGCCCGCACTGTTGGTCGAGGATCCACCTCGCTCACCTGATGCCGACTGGGCGCGTTTTTGACTTCGCAGTATTGGGCTTATGAATGAGTTGGTTATGGAGCGGGGTCGAGCTGAAGGGAGCGTCGACGCTCGCTCCCGCAAAGCCTCACAACCTCGTCGGATATTTCGAGCAGAGCTCTTGGACTTGGCCCCGGACCGTTTTGATCTTTGACTCGTTGTCGGGATCTTTGAGGATCTCGGCGATCCAGTTGCCGATCTGTTGGGTCTCTTCGAGACCCATGCCACGGCTTGTGATCGTCGGGGTACCGACGCGGATCCCGCTCGGCTTCATCGGCGGGTTGGGGTCGAATGGGATCATGTTCATATTGATCACGATGCCGGCCTGGGAGAGTCGATCTTCAGCGATGTCGCCGGTCAGATCGACCGACCGCACATCGGCGAGGACGAGGTGGTTGTCGGTTCCCCCCGTGACGAGGCGGATACCGTGGTCGGCGAGTACTTCGCCGAGGCGCTTTGAGTTGGCGACAAGGCTCTCCGAATAGGTCCGGAACTCGGGCGTCATCGCTTCCCGGTAGCAGACCGCGCGGGCCGCGACGAGGTGCATCAACGGACCGCCCTGATTGCCCGGGAAGACGCCGGAGTCGATCTTTTTGGCGATCTCCTTTTTGCAGAGGATCATCCCCGCGCGCGGGCCGCGCAGTGTTTTGTGGGTTGTCGAGGTGACGACGTCGGCGTGGGGGACGGGACTCGGGTGCACTTTGGCGGCGACGAGCCCCGAGATATGCGCCATATCGACGAGGAAGCGCGCTTCGACTTCGTCGGCGATCTGGCGGAAGCCTTCAAAGTCGATAAAGCGCGGATAGGCGCTCGCCCCTGCGATGATCAGTTTGGGTCTCAAGTCGAGCGCGAGTTTGCGCACGATATCGAGATCGATGAGTTCCGACTCCTTATTGAGCCCGTAGTGATGGAACTTGTAGAACTTGCCCGTGGCCGAAACCTTGGAGCCGTGCGAGAGGTGCCCGCCGTGGGCGAGGTCCATCGCAAGGACGGGGTCGCCGGGTTTGAGCAGGGCGGAGTAGGCGGCGAGGTTGGCTTGGGTTCCCGAGTGTGCCTGGACGTTGGCGTGCTCGCAGCCGTAGAGCTCCTTTGCGCGGTTGCGCGCGATGTCTTCGACCTCGTCGACGACTTCGCAACCGCCGTAGTAGCGACGGTGCGGATAGCCCTCGGCGTACTTGTTGGTCAGAACAGAACCCTGCGCCTCGAGGATCGCTTGGGAGACGATATTCTCGCTCGCGATCAGATTGATCTGTGATTTTTGGCGCGCCTCTTCGTCGGCGACAAGGCGCGCGATCTCTTGGTCAGATTCTTCCAGGGGGTGCATATCGGATCCTCTCAGAGCGGGTTATGCGATCAGTATGGGAAAGTCGGCCGCGAGCGCAATCACTTCCCGCAAGGAGCGCCGTCCGGGATCGAGATAGAAAGCGATAAGTCCGAGGAGAAAATGGCTGCAGCGGTAGGAGCATGGACTCTTGAGAGAGCGATCGAGAGGCGTCTACGCCTGAGCGGTCTGCCGGAGATAGGCTTCGATGAAAGGCATCAGGTCGCCGTCGAGCACGTGGTCAACGCTGCCGGTCTCGTGCGAGGTGCGGTGGTCCTTGACCATCTTGTAGGGCGCGAGGACGTAGGAGCGGATCTGATTGCCAAAGGCGATGTCGCCCTTTTCGCCGCTGATGTTATCGATCTCCTTCTGGCGCTTCTCTTCTTCAAATTCGTGGAGCCGCGACATCAGAACACGCATCGCCGCCGCGCGATTTGAGTGCTGCGAGCGTTCGTTCTGGCAAGTGACGACGATGCCGGTCGGCTCGTGAGTGATCCGGACGGCACTGTCGGTGGTGTTGACATGCTGGCCGCCCGCGCCGCTTGCGCGGTAGGTGTCGACGCGGAGATCGGATTCGTTGATCTCGATCTCGATGTCTTCGACCTCGGGCGTCACCGCGACCCCGACAAACGACGTGTGCCGCCTCGAGTTGGCGTCGAAGGGTGAGATGCGGACGAGTCGGTGGGGGCCGCGCTCCGCTTTGAGGTAGCCAAACGCGTAGGGTCCCTGGATGTGGATCGTCGCCTTCTGAATCCCCGCCTCTTCGGCCGGCTGCTCCTCGAGCACGGTGATCTTGAAGCCGTTGCGCTCGGCAAAGCGCAGATACATGCGGTAGACCATCGAAGCCCAGTCACAAGATTCGGTGCCGCCCGCACCGGGCTTGATCGTCAAGTAACAGTTGCCCGAGTCAAACTTGCCGTTGAGTACCGTCTTTACCTCGAGGCTCTCGGCGCTCGCGAGCAGTCGGTGCGATTCCTCTTCGGCCTCGGTGAGGGAGTTTTCGTCCTCCTCTTCCTGACCGAGTTCGAGCAGTGTTTTGACGTCCTCGAGCCGTTCAGCAAGATCGTCGATCGACCGCACGATCGTCGCCGCGACTTTGCGCTCACCGATTGTCTTCTGGGCGCTCTCGGGGTCGTCCCAAAAGCCCTCGACCCCCATCGCCTGATCGAGCTCCTCGAGCCGCGCCGCGCGCTCCGAGTAGCGGGCCGCCTCGCGGATGCGGTGGAGAAGCTCTTCAACCTGAGCGAGTCGTTGTTCGGTTTCGGTCGTCACGGAAGGGGTTGCCAATTCTGAATCGGGGTGGGTTCGCGTTCCGAGTAAGCCGGAAGAGTGCGCGCGAGGACGGCTCGGGAGTTCGCCTCGCAAACTTCTGAGTGTAACGAGAAATCTGAGAAAGGGGACGCAAGCGCGCGGAAGTTTGGGCCGAAAAATGGCGGGAGAGGGCTGATTCGGCTGCGTTAGGGAGACCGATGCACCATCTGATTACTGGGGGCGCCGGGTTTATCGGCAGTTACCTCGCGGATCAACTGATCCGTCGCGGCGACACGGTCCACGTACTCGACGATCTATCTACGGGAAGCATTAAGAACATCGCCCAGCTCCGCGAGCACGCGGGATTCAGCTACACGATCGATACCATAATTAACGAGCCGCTGCTCGCCGAGTGCATCGACGAAGCGGACGTTGTCCACCATCTCGCTGCCGCCGTCGGGGTCCAGCTGATCGTCGAGAGTCCGGTCCGCACGATCGAAACGAATACCCACGGGACCGAACTGGTCCTCAAGCATGCGGCCAAGAAGAAGAAGCGGGTCATCTTCGCCTCGACGAGTGAAGTCTACGGCAAGTCGACCCAAGTACCGTTCCATGAGGATGGTGAGCTCGTCCTCGGGGCTCCCCCCAAGGGGCGTTGGTCGTACGCCTGTTCGAAGGCGATCGACGAGTTTCTCTGCCTCGCCTACGGCCAGGAGCTCGGGCTGCCCACCACGATCTGTCGACTCTTCAACACCGTCGGGCCGCGCCAACTCGGACGCTACGGGATGGTCGTTCCCAACTTTGTGCGTCAAGCTCTCGAAGGCGAACCGATCACGGTGTTCGGAACCGGGGAACAGACGCGCTGTTTCTCCTACGTCGACGACGTCGTCGACTGCTGGATCCGAGTCGCCGACCAGCCCGAGAGCGTCGGTGAGATCTACAACATCGGTTCAACCGAGGAGATCTCGATCTACGCCCTCGCTGAGCTCGTCCGCGAGGTCTCGGGCTCGAGTTCCGAGATCGAGAAGATTCCCTACGAAGACGCCTACGCCATCGGGTTTGAAGATATGCCGCGCCGGGTTCCCGACGTCACCAAATTGAAGGCGCTGATCCAGCGCGCTCCGGATACGTCGATCCGAACCATCGTCGAATCGGTGGTCGAGTACGAGCGCGAAAAGACAGCCGTGCCCGCTTAAGTCGTCAACGACTCGGCGAGAACACGGACCGCGAGCACTCGAGCTCGCAACTGGGGGCATGGGGAATCTCAGCCGCCCTTGGGCACCCGCTGCCCTCGGGCGGCTTTTCTCTTATCCGCCGTATTGCGTGCCCTGTTCGCTGGCGACTTCCGCCTCGTTCGTCGCTTATCGGTGCGATCAAACTCTGTTACGATCAGACTGCTAGTGTCCTGTTCGAAAAGTTCGAGCAAGAATCGCCGGCCCTCGACCTCCC
>CAYZYD010000433.1:0-4123 GCA_964482505.1 uncultured Planctomycetia bacterium
CGTCACTCTCTTTTATATTCTCTACCTGCGTACCGAGAAGGCGAGCGAAGATCGGCAAGCCTTCCTCGCCCAACTCAACCGAAGCCGTGAATCTGAACAGGCCTTTGCAAAGGCGCAGGAACAGCAACGGCTGACGCAAAAGGAAGAACTCGAAGATCTCAGGAGAGATGTTCTCGATAAACTCGAGTCGGAGGAGGCGTCCAACCGAGCCGAACGCGAACGGCTCAACGATGAGCTGAGTCGAGTCTCAAAAAAGCTCGAGCTCTTCAAGCCAATCGACCTCGAGGAGATCGAGAAGAGCAAACGCGAGAAGATCCGAAACGTCCTCCAAGCAGTCGTCTATGTCGAGAACCGTACTTATCTCCGGGCGGTCAAGGACAACCGCTTTGTCACCTTTGACGATGACGGCAATTACAAGCTCAAAGAGGTCAGCCAAGAGTCCGAGCGAGTGACGATCTCGCTCGAGAGTGGCTCGGGCTTCTGCGTCAGCCCCGAGGGCTATATCTTTACCAATGCGCATGTGGTTCAGGCCTACGAACCCGAGGAGTTCCTCAAATTCCCGGGAGCAGATCAGGACAAAGATGTCGCCCTGAGGCCGGTGTCCAAAATCACCGTTACTTTTTCGGGTCGCAATGTGCGCTATCCCGCCCAGCTCGTCAGTTCACTCCTCAACAGTCGCGACGATTACGCGGTGATCAAGATCGAGCCCGACGAGGGACTGCGCTGCATCCCCGACTTTGACCTCGACCGCGAAGTGCCGCCCCAAGGGGCGACCGTCAACCTCTTTGGATTCCCCCTCGGGACCGATCTGCCGCATCCCGACGATACCTTGAGCGCCTCGGTCTTCGGCGGTTTGGTCAGTCGCCAAGTCGATCCCTATATTCAAGTCCAGGCCGCAGTCTATCCCGGGAACAGCGGCGGACCCGTTGTGAATGAACGCGGAGTCGTTGTCGGCATCGTCACCGCCGTCCAACGGGTCGATTCGGGCCAGATCGCCTCGGATATCGGCTACGTTCTGCCAATCAAGAACTTCACCAAAATCTGGCCTCCGACTAAGTTTTAGCCAACTCGCGCCCGCCAAGTTTTCGAGTTCCCCTGCCGTGAGGAAATCCCCGATGAAATTCTCAATGTTGCTCTTCCTGCTCCTCGCCCTCTCGGTGGGCTCCGCCGGCTCGCAGTCCACCCTTGAGGATTTCCTGCCGAAGGAGTTTACCTACGACGACGCGGTTCCGACTCCGAAGTCTTTCCTCGGGTATGAACTCGGCGAGTGGCATATCCGCCACGATCAACTGGTCGGCTACTTTCAAGAACTCGCGCGCAAGTCGCCGCGAATGGCGGTCGAGGTCTACGGATACTCCTGCGAGCGACGGCCGCTTATCCTGGCCACTATCACGAGCCCGAAGAACCTCGAGAACCGAGAGCGGCTCCGCGAAAACCATATCGACTACGCCTTGGGCCGCGCGGCCGATTCTCCGGGACCGGCGATCGCGTGGATGGGCTACGGTGTCCACGGCAACGAAGCGAGCGCGACCAATGTGGCGGTGCTTCTCGCCTACTTCCTCGCCGCAGCTCGCGGAGAGGCGATCGATACCTTTCTCAACCAGACGATCACGCTGCTCGACCCCTGCTACAACCCCGACGGCTACGGTCGCTTCTCTCAGTGGGTGAACAGCCGCCGAGGCCTGCAGATCGTCGGAGATCCCAAACACTGGGAACACCGGGAGGCGTGGCCGGGGGGACGGACGAACCACTACTGGTTTGACCTCAATCGAGACTGGCTGCTGCTCGTCCATCCCGAGAGCCAAGCGCGGGTGCGGCTCTTTCACCGCTGGCTCCCCCACTTGCTCACCGACTATCACGAGATGGGCACCAACTCGACTTACTTCTTTCAGCCCGGAGTTCCGACCCGTCAAAACCCTTGGACACCGGCCGAGAACTTAGAGCTCACCCGCGAGATTGCGAAGTACCACGCCGAAGCCCTCGATCGTGAGGGCGAACTCTACTGGACCGAAGAGAGATTTGACGACTTCTACTACGGTAAGGGGTCGACCTATCCCGACGTCAACGGCGGGATCGGAATTCTCTTTGAACAAGCGAGTGCTCGCGGCCATGAACAGGAGAGCATCAACGGTGACCTCTCCTTTCCGAGGGCGATCAAAAACCAATTCTTGACCTCGCTCTCTTCGCTTCGCGCAGTCGTCGAGAATCGTAAGAGGATCGCCGAGTACCAACGCAATTTTTACAAAGAGGCGACCTCGCTCGCGAGTCGGGACGACTCGTGGGGCTACCTCTTCGGAACTCCGCGCGATCTCGAACGGACAGGCAAACTGGTCGACCTGTTGCGAGCCCATCAAGTCAACGTCTATCCGCTCGAAGAGTCGGTCGATCGAGATTCGGCGACCTTCTCGCCGGGCAGTGCGTACGTGGTGCCGCTCGACCAGCGTCAATACCGGCTTATCAAGTCACTCTTTGAGGAGCGTACCGAATTCGAAGATGAGACCTTTTACGACGTCTCTACCTGGAATATGGCCCACGCCTACGGACTTCCGTACGCGAAACTCGATCGATCCGAGAGCGTGAGCTATGGACCCGCGGTCAGTGAGTCGGTCGAGGTCCGCTTCGAAACCTCCCCGCTTGACCGCGCCTATGTGGTCGCCATTCCTTGGACCCCCTACTCGGCACCACGCCTCGCCTACCGACTCCTCGATCGCGAGCTCTCGCTCAGAGTCGCGACGGCTCCCTTCCAAGCGAACTGCACAACCGGAAGGATGAGCTTTGGGAGTGGCACCCTCATCGCGACCCTGCCGCGAGATCAGCGCGCCGAGCAACTCGCGACGATTCAAGAACTCGCGCGTGAGGCGCAGGTTTCGGTATACGCAATCGAATCGGGATTGACGCCCGAAGGGCTCGATCTCGGGAGCCCTAAGGTCAAACCGATGACTCAGCCGGTGCCCGCTCTGGTGATCGGCCCCGGAGTCTCCGCTTACGACTCGGGCTCGCTCTGGCACTTACTCGATACGGTCTACGAAATCCCGACCACGTTGCTGAGGATCGATGAGCTCGACGGCGATTTGAGCCGCTACACGCATCTCATAATGGCCGACGGTCGGTACGGCCAGATCGGCGCCGCGGCGGAAGAGAACATCAAGCGCTGGTTGGATCGAGGGGGCGTGTTGGTCGGGATCAAGCGGGCCGCGGTCTGGTCTGCTCGGGATATCCTCGGGCTTAAGGATGAGCAAGAGAAGGAAGAGGAGCCGTCGCGGGAACCCCGACCCTACGCAGAGTTCGATCGAGACCGGGCGGTTGATATCGTCGGTGGTGCTATCTTCCGGGCTCAGCTCGATCGCACCCATCCGATGGGGTTTGGGTTCGTCTCCGATGAGGTCGCCCTCTTTCGAAACTGGACCGAGACCCTTCCCGATCCGAAGGACCCTTACGGTCAATTCGCCCGCTACGCGGAAGGTCCGCTCGTCTGCGGTTACGCCTCGGAGCGAAACTGCTCCAAGATCGCAAAGACTCCGGCCGCCTTCGCCGCCCGGCAGGGCCGCGGAGTGGTCATTCTATTCGCCGACCATCCCAACTTTCGCGGCTTCTGGCTCGGTACTCAGCGCTTTATCGCAAACGCTCTCTTCTTCGGTGATTTGATCGACCGGACCGAACCGCTTTACCGTTAGTTGTGATTGACGATCGAGCCACAAAAAAACCCGAACCGGTTGGGTTCGGGGTTCTCTTGCCGTGGGCTGACTCAAAGGCCATGGCGTGGTGTTATCCGCGACGCCGAGGTGGCTGTTTGAATCTACTTGTCTTCCGCTTGGGGAAGTCGGCGATAGTACTCTTCGAGTAGCACTCGATAGCGTGAGGGAAGCTTGCGGCCGGTCGTGTCGTACATCTGCTCGATCAATGTCTTCGGGAGTCGTCCCCAACGACCCTGACCCGTCTGCTCGGTCAGCTTGCCCACTTCGACGGGGGGCAGGTCGCCCTTCTCGGTCTGGTCGTGGCGAGTGTCTTGCGGACTATCCTGCGGCTTCTTGTCCGCTTGCTGTTGCTTTTACGAAAGCTTCTCGTGCTTCTAGCACAGGCGCTGCTTCTGACACTGCTTCTGGTTCTTCTTGCTGTTCTTCTC
>CAYZYD010000434.1:0-4111 GCA_964482505.1 uncultured Planctomycetia bacterium
AACGCCAGGGAGGTCGAGGGCCGGCGATTCTTGCTCGAACTTTTCGAACAGGACGCTAGCGGCTTAAGTCACCCGACCACCAGACTTGCCGCCGAGTGCACCCCTCGGATCTCGAGTCGTTTACTTCGCGGTTTCCGAAGGTGCGGTCAAGCCCGCTTCGAGTACCGCCTCGCGACGAGCGATCTCGCGGGCGACGGGAAGGCCCTTCGCCTCCTCGTGAAGGTCGGCGAGGCGAGACTTGAGCTTACTCGAACCGAGCTCGCGCTCGCGAGCCATCAACTGGTAGAGCCGAACGCGCAGGAGTTGATCGAGGCGGGTCAGCGCCGCGCGTGCGCGCACGATCTCCGGATAACCGTTCAGAACGCGACCATTCATCCCAGTGGCCGCAGTGAGATTCAGAAACTTCTCGACTGCTCGCCGGTAGTCGTCGCGCTCTTCGTAGCGAACCGCGTCTCTCTCAAGCCTTGCCAGTTGCTTCTTAAGCTTCTTTTGTTGCTCGTCGAACTCGCCGAGCAATCTCTTGAGACGCGAGCCGCTGCGCAGCCCTCCGCGCGTTGACCGGACCAGGCAGTTGCCGTACCTATCGAAGAGGCCGACGGCCGGGGGCTCGGTCGCTCGGAGCAACTTGAGACAGGTGTCGTAGCTCTGTTCGTTCGCCTGAACCGCGACCCAAGGGAGCGTGACGGGAAGGGACCGATTCAGATCATCGAGTTCGGGAAGCTCTAGAATAAACGGACGCCCGCGAAGCGGCGTCAGGAACGCCTCGATCGGATTTGACGCTTTCGAGTCGAATGCGAAACCTTCGCCGAGGGGAGCGGAGTAAAGTCCGACGAAGAGGGCGAAACTCAACCGGCCGAACATAGGTCCTCTTCAATCGAAGCACGGGAATACTGCCCCCACCCCGCAGCTCGAGTAGGGGTAGAGTCGTCAGCCGGGGTGATCCGTTTGCTCTTGCCGAAGCAGATTAGGAATCTGGGGGCACGTGACGCACCCCCAGAGATTGTCGCCAGCGCCACTCTGGCGCTGGCTCAGCAAACAATGCATCCCGGCGTTAACTCTTAAGCACTGGGGTTCTGACGTTTGGGGCTCTGACGTTCAGTCTCGGCTTCGGGAGCGACCGCCGCCACCGCCGCCACGGCCTCCTCGCCCACCGCGTCCGCCACCGCCGCCGCGGCGGCCCCGACCATTGTCGCGACCTCGAGAACTCGATTCGGCGGTTACCTTTTCTCCGTCGCCCCCGTCGCTATCGACCTGCTTCCGCGACAGCCGGATCCGACCCTGGTTGTCGATATCGATCACCTTGACGGTGATCTGGTCCCCAACCGAAGCGACGGTCGAGATATCCTCGACAAAATCGTCCGAGAACTCGGAGACGTGCACCAATCCCTCCTGCCCCGGAAGCACTTCGACAAAGCAGCCGAAGTCTCTGAGACTGACCACGCGACCCTCGTAGATCGAGCCGACCACAACCTCTTCGGTCAGCGCTTCGATCTTCGCCTTGGCCGCTTCGGCCGAGGCGGATTGGCTGCCCCAGATGGTCACCTGACCCGAATCTTCGATCTCGATAGTCGCGCCGGTCTCCTCTTGGATCCCTTTGATCACCTTGCCGCCAGGACCGATCACGATCCCGATCTTCTCGGGATTGATCTCGATCTTGAGCACCTTCGGAGCGTGCGGCGAGAGTTCTTCTCGCGGACGCTTGAGATCGGTCAACATCGCGCGGAGGATATGGAGTCGACCCTCTTTGGCCTGTTCGAGGGCACCGGCGAGAGTCTCGCGATCGATCCCTTCGATCTTGATATCCATCTGCAGCGCTGTAATACCGCGCTGGGTGCCCGCTACTTTGAAGTCCATGTCCCCATTGGCATCTTCGGAACCGAGGATGTCCGAGAGGACGCAGACATCGTCTCCCTCTTTGACGAGTCCCATCGCGATTCCCGCCACGGGTCGGCGGATCCGGATCCCCGCGTCCATCATAGCGAGGGTGCCCCCGCAGACCGACGCCATCGAGGACGAGCCGTTCGACTCCATAATCTCGCTGACGATTCGGATCGTGTAGGGGAAGTCTTCATGGTTGGGTAAGACAGCGCGAAGGGCGCGCTCGGCGAGGTTTCCGTGGCCGATTTCACGGCGTTTCGGTCCGCGGTTTGGCCAGCTCTCGCCGACGCAGAAGGCGGGGAAATTATAGTGAAGCATGAACTTGTCGGTCGACTCTTCCTGCAGGCCGTCGACGCGCTGCTCGTCAAACCGAGTCCCCAAAGTTAAGACGACAAGCGACTGGGTCTCACCCCGCGTGAAGAGCGCCGAGCCGTGCGCGTGCGGGAGCAATCCGAACTGAGTACTGATGTCCCGAATATCGGCGAAGCCGCGCTGATCGGCGCGTTTCTTGTCCTTGACGATGACGTGCCGCTCGACCTTCTTCTTGAGATCGCCAAAATACTTCGATACTTCCTTCGGGTCGGGCGACTCGGCGTCCTCGGGGGCGTCTTGGGGACAGAACTCAGCGAGGACTTTCTCTTTGACGGCGTCCATCGCCTGTTTGCGTTCATGCTTGCCTTCGGTGTGGATCACGTCGAGTAGCGGTTGCCAACCGAGGTCGTGGACTTTCTTCTGAAGCGCCTCGTCGACTTCGGGGGCCTCGAACTCAAACTTCTCGGGAGCGATCTTCGCAGCGAGTTCGGAGATGAGATCAAGCACCTCGCGAATGTCTTTGTGACCCTCTTCGAGAGCGTCGAGGATCACACCTTCGGTCACCTCTTGGGCTCCCGCCTCGACCATATTGATCGCGCTCTGGGTCCCTGCGACGACGAGATCGAGCTCAGAACCGTCGCGCTCCTCAAAGCTCGGGTTGAGAACGAGTTCGCTATCGACGAGGCCCACTCGGACCGCGCCCACCAAATCGAGCGTCGGAAGCGGCGAGATCGCAATCGCGGCCGAGGTCGCGATCATCGCAAGAATGTCAGCATCGTTTTCTTTGTCGGCGGACAGCGTCATCACGCTGATTGAGACCTCTTTATTAAACCCATCCGGGAAGAGAGGACGGATCGGGCGGTCGATGAGCCGGGCCGTGAGAATCTCTTTGGTGGTCGGTCGGCCCTCACGCTTAAAGAATCCCCCCGGGAACTTGCCCGCTGCATAGGTCTTCTCGCGGTAATCGACGGTGAGGGGAAAAAAGTCGATTCCGGCCGGGGGTTCGCCGCTCGTAACAGCTGCAAATACGACCGTTCCACCGTAGCGGACGAGCACTGAACCCGCCGCCTGCTTGGCGATCTCTCCGGTCTCGATCGATAGGGTGCGACCCGCGATCTCTCGTTCAACCATTATCTTTTGCATCGTTTATGATTCCTTCCGGCGACTCACAATTATCCGTGGTCACCGCTTATCGCCTCGGAACTCACTCGAGCTCGCAAGGGTCTTATGGAGGACCGATCAACCGATTCGTGGCATCTCATGACTCAAGCACGAATACCAAAAAAAGAACCGTAGCGCCTGATGACGCCACGGTTCTTCTTTAGCGTATTGCGAGGCAAAGCACTCGCTGACGCTCGATTCTTCGGTGGGGAAGCTTTGCGCTATCCAAGTATGCACACTCTTCGTTCTCGGCCCGCGACTCGGACCACTCCTCCGGTCCGAGCACCTAATTACTGCGTTATCGCCTCAGCCCTAACGCCTGGACCATCTTCTTGTATTCTTCGTGGTCCCTCTTATCCAAGTACCTCAGCAGCGTCTTCTGCCGTCCGACGAGCTTCATCAACCCGAGTTGCGAAGCGTAGTCCTTCTTATTTGACTTCAAGTGCTCCGTAATGTTGCGGATTCGCTCGGTCAAGACAGCGATCTGGACCTGGGCCGAGCCGCTGTCACTTTCATTGATTCGGAACTGCTCGATGAGTTCCTGTTTACGTTCGGGCGCGATGCTCAATTACGTTTCCTTTTCAACCGATCAGAGGTGACCGCCCACAAGCGGGTCCGTCTGACAAGCCGCCGACAAGTCGACCCCGCGCCATGCGAGGTCATCACGAATTGCGAAGGCTCCGACCCTATCCACTCGTAGCGAGGGAGACTCAGTCGGAAAACTCGGGATTGAACCCTGCCAGGGAGGACCAGCGATCCG
>CAYZYD010000435.1:0-4105 GCA_964482505.1 uncultured Planctomycetia bacterium
GGCTGCCGCGCGCGGAGTGTCGCGCGCGGCTCGCGGAAGCAGTGCAAGCAAAACGCCCCTTTGATTTGATCTCACCCGATCCGTTCGAGAGTGATCGATACCTCGAGGAGATCGCCGATCGGGCGCGGCGCGACGGTCGACCTACGCATTGGGTGGTCCCCGGCCAAAGGTTTTTTAGCAGTCTCGAGCCCATCGTTGGCACGGACCTCGACAAAACACTGACCTTGACCGAGGCAGAGCTCGAGATCGCCTCGAGACTCGAGCGTCGGCTACGCGCGGGCGATCTGATTCTCTGCGCCGATGTCACCAGCATAGATGAGGCGTCGCAGCGAGTGCTCGAGCGCAGCCGCTCGGCGGGAGTCGTGATTCGAGTGCTTCGCGATGCCAACGGCGGTGACTACGTGCTTACTCCCTACTGCCCGGAGGAGCTCAAGGATCTCTTCCACGGTCCCGATCGGCTCTTTCATTTGCGCGAGGATGCCGCGGCCGAACTCTTTCGACGCACCCAGGGACGACCCCAGAAAGTCGCCGAAGAGACGAGTGCGTGGATCCGAGCCGGACTCGCCGAATGGGACGAAGGCAAACTCCGGATCACTCGGGAGGCGATTCACCGACTCGAGACCGATCTCGCTCCGGTCAATCTGTCACCGGGCTGGAGCGAGCCTCCCCTAGATCTCGACGACGAGGCCGCTGAGCTTCTCGCTTGGATCCAACTGACTCAACCCTACTCGGGCTTTGAAGAACTCCTGACGCTAACCGAGTTACCTCGTTGGGAACTCGAGGCGCTGCTCGATCGACTCCACGAGCGCGAAGCGATCCGCCCCGTCAACGACCACAAATACGAACCGCTGATCACATCCAATGTCGCGCTGCGCTGGGGCCCCGAGAAACTCCAACGAATCCACGGAAAGATCGCCGAGGTGCTTCCGAAGGGGACTCACCGTCGACTCTTTCACCTTATTGCCAGCGGACGGAGTGAACTGATTCGGGAGGAGGGCACGGAGTTAGCTGACCACTTGCGAAGATCAGGAAATCTCGGAGAAGCAACCGCCGTGCTTCAGGAAGTTCTGCGAATCGTAAGACAATCCAATAGAATTGAAGACGAACGAATCCTGCTTGAAAGCTTAGTCATCGCAGTATTCCCGGAAGGAAATCTGCAGGAATTTCAGGCTTTACTTCGGCAGATCAAGCATTCAAGCTCTCATCGCTCCAACCTTCTTGAGCTTGTCTCGGTTAATATCGATTTTCGAGCTGGGAAGCACAAGCACCTATTACAGCGGGTGGATTCTATCGATTCGTTTGAGCGCCCTGAACTTGAACAAGTTCGAGTCGCTACGGTGTTGCTCGTCAGGCGACACCTCTCTTACTCTTCTTATGAAGCGAAGATGGCGGAGCTTACAAATTCAGAGCACCTGTCATCCCCAGCGAAGCTATCCCAAGGAAAGCTCGCTCTGCAAGCTTGGCAGGGATTACTCGCCTACAGCCAGAATCGCTTTGCGGAGGCGGTGGAGTTGCATAGCCGCGTCGCTTCGAACCCGGACTTCCCGCTCTTCTCTAGGATTGGAGCAGCTTTAAACGCAGCAGCTGCCGCGCTAGAGATATTTGATTACCGTTTAGCCAATACGCTCGCGAAGCAGGCAGAGCACGATGCGGCTGGTATAAGAAATTCACTGCTCGAAGCACGAGCTAGTTGGATCCTTCGTTGCGTGCAATACCGGTCGAGAGATTGGCGCTTCGTTGATCGGGAACTGATTGAATCGGTGCGCAGGGCCAAATCACCTTTGATAGCTTGCCAGATTCTCTTGTCAGAGGCTGCCTTTTGTTGGCGACGCCAAGAAGTCAGAGAGGCCGGTCTTCTAGCCTCCGAGTCGGCGGAGATTTGGAAGAAAATTGGTCGGAAGGACCCTGAGCTTTTGGCGAGGTCGCTCGCTTACGCTTGCGGGACCCAAGACAACGGTAGGACTGCAATGGAGCTGCTTGGCTGTTGTCGTTTGCCCGCAATTCAGCTTCAAAGCGCCGCGCTGCTTACCAGCGGTGGATTGGAAGTTCCGAGAGTTGAGGTGGCAGCGGATATGAAGAGAGACTCAGGCTGTATCCGCGAGATACTCTCGGTCGAGGAAGCTCTTTCGATGTTAGGACTGTAGCTCACATAGTTCGTGAACCCGCTACTGCGAAGCTTAGCACGTCTGCTTGATAGCGTTCACCCGATTGAAGGTGTGTTCCGTGGACCGACCCGGTCGCCTCCAATCGTCGTCTTCCCTATTCGCGGATAAGCTAACGACTTCTTAATACGCGGGTCATGAACCCTGGAGGCTTGGAGGGAATTGGGATGAAGGTAACGGTTTTTTTGTTTGTGATTTTGGCTCTGGTTTTCGTATGGGGAATGCTATCGGGTCTCTTCGAAAACCGTGCGGCCGCGGTTCAAGGTGTGGCTGACGCCCGTGGATTTCAAATCGATAATGGTACTTTTGAGCTTTACTTGATGCGTGCGGGAGTTCAAGACGAAGCGGTTGGTATGTGCATGAAAGTCAGGGGGAAACCCGAAGAGGTCTGGGTGTTAAAGGAAGGCATTCCTTTTCCCCTCGAAAACGAGAGCTTCATACTCCTTAAGACGAGTTCAAATTCCCAAGACGATGCTTCTCGGGCAATATCCCAACTTACAAAAGAGGTCAGTGCGAAGTTCGATTTCCGCACAGTCCGTGTTCACCATTGCGACGTCAACTCGAGCCTGTTAACAGATCTACTTGAGAATTCACAAGGTACTTACGAACTTTACACCCTCCAAGATGTCTTGGTGAATGCAGAGATACGCAAGGGTAAAGACAGATTTTTTGGGATTGCCAATTTAAGAGTCCCAGTGAGCGGAAAGAACCAGGAAGTCTGGTGCCTCGCTCCCGGCTGCTTTCCCGTGGACATTTCATTTGCGGCAGAGTTCTTGGCGACCGATCCATTTAGCAGTCCAACGAGACCTTCAGAAAACGACTACGTTAGCTATGTCAAGAGCCGATTGGATCCTGAGCTGCAGGTGTTTGACATTACTAAGTAGGCGTGTTTGTCTTGGATCGGTGAGTTATGAATATTCCGAAGGATCTGCTCGGGGCAAAGGCTCGCTTGGAATCGGCACTCTTCGGTCGTGAGTACCAAAATGCAATCGTAAAGCTGGAAACTCTCGCTGAAAGGAAGCGACAAGGGCATCTCTTCTCAGACCTCGAGCACGCGCGTCGCTTTCTTTTGACCAACGTTCATGGTTTGAGCATCGGGTTCAAGGCCCCCAAAGCGGGCACTCGAGCCATGCAGCCCGTCATTCGCATTTTTGCCTTCGACGACTATCCGCGGGAGCTTTATCAGCGTTTGGGCCTCATGCATCCCACGGAGTTGGCTGAGGTCGAAACGGATCTAGTCTGCGTCGAACCACCATCCGTCAAGTCCGCGAGGTTGAGCAGCCAATCGGACCAAACGGTCGGTCCCGGGAGTAGCATCAGTCATATCGAAGAGCTCCGAGGAACGCTCGGATTGGTGTGCACCGTTTCAGGCAACAGCACCGACAAGTTTGCGATCAGTAACCAGCACGTACTTCTCGGAGAATATGGCTCGGTGGGGGACGACGTGAAGAGTCCTGCGTTCACAGGGCCAATCGTTGGTGAAGTGGTGCGTGTGGCAGGAATAGAGTTCGATCTATCGGTTCGAAACTCGATGGACGCCGGGCTGGCTCGGCTCAATGTTGAGCCACGATGTGGGCTTCCAGGAGGACGTCAATTGCAGGGCAAAGAAGCCCCGAGAATCGGAGATCCGGTTGAGATTGTGGGGTCAAGTAGCCTCTTTGAGACCGGCGTCATAAGCGATGTGGGGTTGACGACAATCGTCCGGTACTTCGATTCTCAATACGCATTGTTTGACCAGCAGTTCATTATCAAGCCGAAATACCGGGACTTCTTCGGGGTCGCGGGGGATAGTGGCTCGCTGGTTGTCGATTCGGGTGATTACGCGGTTGGTTTCTACTTTGCGGAAGGTTGTTATGGCGGTGTCGCGACTTCAGCTTCAAAGGTTCTCAGCTTCTTTGAAGCAAGTATCTGCCAGTACGTTTTGTTCTTTGACTATTTTAGTT
>CAYZYD010000436.1:0-4090 GCA_964482505.1 uncultured Planctomycetia bacterium
GACGGACCTCGTCGTGTGCGGGGAGGACGACCAGTTCGCCCACGCAGCTCCGATTTATGAGACGAGCTAGGAGCTCGCTGACAAGCTCGCGATTCCATTTGAGAATAACCATATTGAACGACTGGCCGAGCGCGCCCAGCGTCACTCGATCTACATCCAATCGGGGTCGTTTCTCGAGTTGGATCCAAAGTACCCCGACGCGGTCTTTAACACGACCTGTCTGATCGGCCCCGAGGGTGTGGTGGGAAAGTACCGGAAGACACACCCGTGGATTCCTTGGGAAGTGCACGCGAGCCCGTTTGACTTTGAAGACTATCCCGATGATCCCCTCCCCGTGTTCGAGACCGAAATCGGCCGTCTCGCGGTCGCGACCTGCTACGACTGGCTCTTCCCCGAGGTCACCCGCATCTACGCTGACAAGGGAGCCGAGGTGTTGATCCGGATCTCCGCTTACATGGATCCTTGGGGAGCCACTCCGCCGATGGATTGGTGGACAGTGATCAATCGTGCGCGGGCGATCGAGAACTGTGCCTACGTGGTCGCTTCCAACCAAGGGGCGAGCCTCAAGAACTACCCGCCCTTCTCATGGCCCGGCGGTAGCATGCTCGTCGACTACGACGGTCGCGTGATTGCAGAAGCTTCCCCGGGACCTGGAGAGCGCATCGTGGTGGGACCGATATCGATTCCCAATCTGCGCTTTGAGCGCGAGCGGCGAATCGGGCACGACGTCCGCAGCCACCGTCGGGTCGACTCACTTGGCTCGGCGCGATACCCCGCCTGCCCCGCCCACGAGCGAAATGTCACCCAGCAGACGGAACGGATCCGACGAGCCAAGCCATAAAAAAACCCTCGCTCGATCTCTCGAGCGAGGGTTGAGTTCTCTCCGCGAAGATCTGGTGGGACCCGCGAAACACCCGATCTTCGTCGGCCGGAGAGAACTGAGCAGCAACGCACTGCTCGCTCCCTATTCAACAAATCCGGGTCCAAATGCACTTTGGTCGCGAGAATCATCTCAAGGCGACCTATGCGAAGAACTTAGGTTGAACTTGCGGATATCACCTGGCAGTCCGGACGGGGTCAAACAGCCGATATCGGCCTCGCAACCTCATACGAGGCGACTCGGCCAAACATTATTATTTCGTCAAGCAGGGGGTGCGCAGAATGAACCCGTTGCGATCGCGGCGGAGGCCGGGGGAGTTGTCCGAACTGACGAGCAGATGCAACGACTTGCCCGTGACGAGGGCGGAGTGGCCGTAACGGTGTCGGATCTCGTCGATGCTGCGCAAGAGCGGGGTTTCGCGGTCGGCTTCGAGTGAAGTCGAGGCTGGGCCTTGCCCGCTTGTGATCGTACCCGGCGGGTTCTCTTCGCGGGCTTCGAACGATGCGTCGAAGAGACCGGGCTGCTGATAGTGCGGTCGAAAGCGAATGCGGTCGAACCAGATTCCGATGCGGTAGAGCGCGACGCGGCGTTCGTGGAGGGCGCGCCAGAGCGACTTAGCCGATTGGAAGAGAATCGAATCACGCTGGGTCGGAGGGTCGAGCCGTTCGCGGCGTTTGGCGTAACGACCATCCGTATAGTTGAGCTTCACTCCGATCCCGCCCGCTTCGAGATCGCGTTCTCGCAGACTGCGGGCGCCTCGTTCGATCAAGTAGTGCAAGACCCCTTCGATTTCGGCGGGCCGATCGGTTGGCTCGTGGAAGGCGGTCTCTCGACTCAAAGTCTTCGGGAGTTCTCGCTCCTCGACCGCGCGAAAGTCATCCCCACGACTCCGCTCGTAGATCGCTCGACCGTTGAGACCAAAGAGGGCAGTGAGCGCCGCAGCGGGTAGTTCGCGTAGTTCCGCGACGGTGTGGATATTGAGCTGCTCGAGAACTCGGTGCGTCTTCGGGCCGATGCCGGGGAGGTCGCGTATCGGGAGGGCGAGCAACAGATCCTCCTCGCGTTGGGGCGATAGGTAGCCGAGACCGTCCGGTTTGGAGCGCTTGCCGATGATGCGAGCGAACATCCGATTGCGGCCGATGCCGACCGTGGCTTTCAAACCGGTTTCGGATCGGATCCGTCCTCTGAGCTCCTCACCGACTCGGAATAGGTCGGGGTAGAGTCGCTCGGTTCCCCGAAAATCACAGAAGGCTTCGTCGAGGTGCGTTTCGATTTGCGGAGCCCAGGATCTCAGGAGTTCGAAGATTCGATCGGTGTAGCAGCGATAAATCACCTGGTGACCTTCGACGACGGCGAGGTGCGGACAGAGTCGCTCGGCCTGAGCGAGCGGCATCCCCGCTTCGAGTCCGTACTCGCGTGCTTCGTACGAGCACGAGGCGATCACCCCGCTGCCGACCGCGACCGGGCGGTCGGCGAGGCGGGGATTGCGGAGCTGTTCGACCGAAGCGAAGAAGGCGTCGATATCGAGATGAAGAATCAACGGGGATTTGGCGTTCATAGCCCCGATGGTCGGCAAACAAATGTTCGCCGTCAAGGGAGTTTTGGCATGCGGTGGTGAAATGCCGCTCGCCAGCGCCATAAGTTAAAGCCAGCCTTGCGACCAATACCTGTCACTACTGGCTCCGATCCTCCACCCTGGGCTCGGATTCAACCACGCGAACCCGATCTCCAGGAAGATCGAGGCCGACCCAACCTATCAGGAAGTCGATGAACTCAAGAGGGTTGAGGCCGGCATCGAGCCGGACGAGACCGAGTGTCGCGCTGACGCCGAAACGACCGTGGGCGGATAGCTGGCTCGTTGCGAGTGGAGCTTCGTCTGCGAGTGCTTCGACGAGTCGAGGATTGGGGATCAGCCGTTCGGGGTAGAAGAGTCCGTTCATCGTCTGATCGACGTGATCGGTCCCGGTGAAGAGGTAAGGGGCGATGAAGCCACGCCAGTACGGGGCAGCGCCCGCGTAGCCCTCCTGAGACTCGAGATAACCGTAGATCGGCCAGCCGAGGATCAGAGCGGGAAAGGTCGCCGTGCGGAGGCTGCCTCGGTAACGTCGAGGTCGGCTATCCCAACCGACTGAGTAACGGGGAAAGAGTGAGGCGTCGATGAGCCCGATCGAGGGTCGCAGAAGAGAGGTCGCCTCCGCTTCGGCGTAAAGTCCAAGGCTCACGCCGAGTCGAAGGTGGGCGACTTGACTCAGATCGCGCCCCCGATCGCGCCAGTAAGATTGGCACCCGGTCAGCCCGAGGCAGAGTAGCAGAGCGAATAGTCGAGCCAGCCTTAGCTCTGCCACGGGTTCGTCGCGTAGACCGTGACTTCGGGGATATAACCCCGCGAGTGCATCTCGAGCGAAGCGACGGTGACGTCGGCGATGTCTTCGGCCACGAGTTTGTGAGGGTTGAGTTCGCGCTCGGGGTCTCGGCCCCCAAAGCCCGTCTGTACTTCGCTCGGATTGATCGTGATAACTCGAATGTTGTGCTTGCGCAGCTCGGCTTGCCAACACTGGCCCATCCCCCGCAAAGCAAACTTGGTGGCGACGTAAGCACTGCCGGTTTCGTAGCCACGAAGTGCCGCGGTCGAGGCGATGTTGACGATATCACCGCCCCGGTCTTTGAGGTGCGGGATCGCCTCCCGGGTCACTACTGCGGGCCCGACCACATTTGACTTCCACATTTCCTCAAAGATCTCGCAATCGAATTCCTCGATCGACATCCGCCGTCCCCAAGCCGCGTTATTGACCACCGCATCGAGACCGCCGAGGTGCGCCACGGCTCGCTCAACGAGCTCTCCCGCCTGTTCTTCCTGGGCCATATCGGCGGCGAATCCCTCGGCCCCGAGTTTCTGACAAGCCTGGTCGAGGCGATCCTGAGAACGTCCGTTGAGAAAAACCTGAGCGCCTCGTTCGCGAGCCTTCTGGGCGATCGCGAAGCCGATGCCGGCGCTGCCGCCAGTGATGAGGATCTTCTTACCCGAAAGAGTCATGGCTACTATTCCGTCATGGTTCGTTGATTGATTGGCAACCGTGAGTTGCACCCGCAAACGACAGGCTAGTGTCCTGTTCGGAAAGTTCGAGTGAGAACTCGGCTAGCCATTCGGCCTTCCTGGCTAGCAGCCCGTTGAAAAACTGCTTTCGATGCGGGAGGTCGAGAATTCGAGCC